>JBDKJK010000186.1:0-3437 GCA_039796675.1 Chloroflexota bacterium | reverse complement strand
ATGCAATATTTGATTGGAGTGAAGTAATATGGAAATTCGTTATTATTTGAGAGTTGTTCAACGTGGATGGTGGTTAATTCTCGCTGCTGCATTGGTGGCAGTGAATTTGTCACTTGTGTATTCTTATTATGTCGCTGAGCCGCGTTACGAAGCCTATGCACGTTTTATTATCAGCCCTAATCTGAAATTTGTGGAAGGGCGTGATGTGGTTAATAGTATTGAAGCATTGGACAAGCGTTCAATTATTACCACATATGCAGAGGTGATTAATAGCCCGCAGGTTGTCAATAATACGATTGAATTGTTGAATGGAAATCCTTCGGATTATTCGGATTATGAAACGACTGTGGTTGTGTTACCTGATACGAATATTATTCGCTTTAGTGTGCAGGGACCAGATCCAAAGGTTGCTGCTGTACTTGCAAATGCAATCGGTCAACATGCAATCGACTACATTCAAGAATTATATATTGCCTATGATATCCAATTCTTGGATAAGGCAGTAGCCCCCCGTTCTCCGTATTACCCGCGCCCCGAACAAGATGCTGTACTTGCCTTATTGGTGGGTGTAGTGGTTGGCGCTGGTTTGGCGATCTTCCGCGATATGTTGGCAAGTACGATCGATAAACTGGGTGAACGCCGCATGATTGACTATGAATCGATGGCGTTTTCTCGTGCTTTCTTTGAACGCAAAATGCGCGAGGAGATGGCAAAGCGCCCCGATGCGGTACAGTCTCTTGCGCTTGTCTACTTGAATGGGATTGAAGAATACTATGATTCCTTGCCACAGGCATATATTAATCGTGTTATGCGGCGCGCGCACGATATTCTCAAAGATGAATTGCGCGGTAATGATATTGTAGGACGTTGGTCGAAGATGCAATTTGTAATACTTTTGCCTGCTACTGATGGAAGCGGTGCCATTCGTAGAATGGCTAGCATCCAAGAATCGCTTAATGAACCAATTTTGCTTGAACCCGATGGTGATAACTATATTAGTCTTGACCCACGTATCGGGCTAGCTGATCGTCAGGGCGGTGAATCGTTTAATGTCATTGTTAATCAGGCTGAACAGGCTTTGGAAATTTCCATGCAGTCAGATCTCAAGATTAACCAATACAAGGTTCGCCCATTTGGGTAGAAGAGCAGTTTTTACCCTGAAAGATTGTGTATGTTTTTACAAAGGAGATTCATGAATACAAAGGTTTTTGTTACCTTTCTTGTTTTAATGATTTTGGTTTTTAGCCCAATTCATGTTGCTGCAGATACGCCTTCCCATGTACATTTACAAGAGGAAGGAAATGGAGTTTCTGTCACCTTTGCTGACCTTGGTTACTCAGATAGCGACTTAGTAGGCCCATTGGATGGGACACGTCGGGTATTTAGCATTCCTGCTAATTGGCAGTTGAAACCTGGCGGAACAATCACACTTGATGTTAATGTGTTGTTGACAGGCGCCGACGTAGGGCTGGTTTCAGGGGACACGACAACCTACGCTGGTACATTGATGGTTTTGTTCAATAACAAAGTCCTCGGTTATGTGCAGTTAGATGCGAGTGGAAGCAAGAGCGCATCGTTTACTATCCCTGCTGAAGCGGTTACTTCCATTCGTGAGAATGGACAACATGAACTGAGTATTCAATTGGATGCGCAACTTGATTGTCTTGACGATGTGCGTACATCCGTAACATTGCTTGCTACTTCGTGCTTTGATTTGTTATTTGATATTACCTCTCCTGAACTTAATCTTTCACGATTGCCGGCTCCGTTTTATCTGCGAAATTCCCTATTGCCCGATAACACCTTACTTGTGGTTTCGAGCCAATCTACAGCCGAGGAAATGCAGGCAGCGATAAATGTGATGGCTGGCTTCGGTTCATTGGTGGGGCAATCTTTCAATTTCAGTTTGATTACTGATGATAAGTTGACTCCTGAATTGCTTGCAACAAGCCACCTCATTTTTGTGGGGATGCCGGATAAGATTTCTGTATTAGAGCAAATCGGCTTTTCCGTACCCATAGTTGGTAAACAGTTTGTAGGTTTGCCAGCAGAATCGCTTGAGGACGGCATATTACAGATGGCTCATTCTCCATGGAATCCTGACAAAGTGGTATTGCTTGTCAGTGGTAATAGTGGTGAGGCCGTCATCAAAGCTGGGCAAGCTGCAGGCTCGGGTAAGATATTTGTCCACTCAGACCCCACCGTATCATACATTCGTGATGTGCAGGCTCTGGCAAGTGTGTTACCTGTAGTAGAGGATTTCACCTTGGCGGATCTAGGGTATGAGAGCGAACAAATCAGTGGGATTGGCGTCAGTCAGCTGGATTTCACGTTCTTTGTAGCTAAAGAACAACTGGCAACAAAAGACGGGCGCGTAGATTTGGTTTATTACCACTCAGGTTTGCTAGATTATGGAGTTTCTTCTATCCTTGTTGAGATAAATGGACAGGTAGTCTCGAGTGTGCCCTTTGCCAAAGAGAGCGAACAGATCACTACACTTGAGATCAAGATCCCACAAGGAATCTTGCGCTTCGGCGAAAACACATTGACTATTCAAACCCAAATGCAACCGAATCTTTCTTGCGACCTCTCAGGTTTCTCAGACCCATGGCTATTGGTCTCGAACCAGACCGCATTTCATCTTCCTACAGCAAATGCGCCCGCTCCATCTTTATACGGGCCAGATCTGAGGAACTATCCCACAATGTTTATGGGGCAGAGTGACTTGGGTGATGTTTCTTTTGTCCTTGCAGAGAATGACCTTACTGGTTGGAAAGCCGCTGCCGATCAAGCATATACCATTGGCGCTAATGCCAAACCGTCTATATCAAACTTGTCTGTGGCCTACGGTAGTAATGTACCTGAGGAGATACTAGCTAGTTCTTCCTTGATATTGGTTGGCAAAGCTAGTACTTTGCCGATCCTTAATAGGATAAATGATTTTCTGCCTGCTCCGTTCAATACTGAGACGAATACAGCCGAGGAGCAAGGGATGCAAATCGTATATCGGATCCCAGCAGGAGTAAACGTTGGTTACCTTGAATTAACAACATCACCCTTTAATTCTGAACGATTGGTTATGGTGATTTCAGGCAACTCGGATGATGGTGTGAATATGGCGAGTAGTTCCCTGCTTTCAGACCTGAAGTCGCAGCTGACAGGCGTATTTGCCATTACAAATGGCATGCAGGTAGATGTTAGCAGAGGTATTACACAATTCTCTAATATCGGTTCGTCGATTCCTGGCTCGGAACAGGTAATTTTGACACCAATCCCATCTGTGGATCTTACCGAATCGCCTGCGGCAGATATGTCTGGACCTGTTTGGCTGTTGCCATTGATAATCGCTTCAGGTGTGATATTGGTTGTTACTCTTTCAATAGTGGCGATCGGTGCCTTCCGAAAGAACAAGACACCACAGTTTGATTCATCCTCTG
>JBDKJK010000185.1:0-3833 GCA_039796675.1 Chloroflexota bacterium | reverse complement strand
CATCCCGTCTACGCCTATGAGATGCTCAACCCGATCAAGTTCCTGCACCCCGCCTTAGACATTCCCTATTGTCACCATGAAAAATGGGACGGCACAGGCTACCCCCAAGGCTTGAGCCGCGAAGATATTCCACTCGCGGCGCGTATCTTTGCCGTGGTAGACGTGTGGGATGCGCTGGTCTCAGATCGACCTTATCGCAAAGGGCTCAAGCCCGCCGAAGTAAAAGAAAAGATCCGCGAAGATGCAGGCAAGCACTTCGACCCGCAAGTAGTGGATGCGTTTCTTGGTTTGGACGATAAGGTGTTGAGGGCAACAACAAAGGTGAGTTAGTGCTTTGGTTCGGGAATATAAAAGGAGACAGTCATCTCTAAGATGACTGTCTCCTTTTATATATTCAGGACAACCTCTACGTCCCCAACCATTGACCTGCCATCTTTGACAAATTCGCAATGGGACCCTGCCTTGCGGTGCAAGGCGGCAGCGACTCTAAGAACATTCTGCCATATTGTTTGGTTAGCACGCGCCGGTCTAGAATAGCGACAATGCCACGGTCAGACGCGGTACGGATGAGGCGACCAAATCCCTGCCGGAATTTGAGAATGGCTTCGGGGAGGTAATATTCATTGAAGGAATCTTCGTACAGTTCCGAGCGTGCTGAAATGATAGGATCAGACGGAACTTCGAAGGGCAGTTTGGTAATGAAGACTACTGAAAGCGAATCGCCGGGCACGTCCACGCCTTCCCAGAAGGAGCGGGTTCCCAAGAGCACGGCGCGATCTGTGGTTTTGAAGGATTCAAGCAAAGCGGTTGGAGATGTCCCTTCGCCTTGTTCGTATACGAAAATATCTTCCCGTGCCAGAGGTCCCATAATGGCTTGCGAGGTTTTCTTCAAGGCAGCATAGGATGTGAACAGCACCAACATCCGCCCGCCGGTGGCTTTGGCGGTTTCGAGAATGGCTTTATCCAACATTTGCTGATAGTTGAATGCGTTCGGTTCCGGCATATCGCTAGGGACGTATAGCAGGGTGCTGGATTCGTAATCAAAAGGTGAGCCAAGTGCAAGTACGTCCACTTCGGCGGCGTCTAGCGTGTTGCGGATGTAGCTGAATTCGCCATGGGTGGTGAGTGTGGCAGAAGCCATGATGACGCTGGCTTTTTCGTACCACAAATGCTTTTGAACCAAGGGTCCCACGCGCAAGGGTGCGGCATTCAAAGAAAGCCTTTCGCCGCGCGGATTGACATCGATCCAATAGATCAAGTCATTGGTGGGTTTATGCATTAACCCTGAGGCGGCGATTTCTGCTTCGGTTAGTCTGCGAATGAGCGTGCCCAAACTGCCCATCACATCTTCCACATTGTCATGCCCATCGTTGTATAACTCGCCGAGAGATTTGTAGATCTCATCGAGAGTCTTGAGTAAGTTTGTCATCGTTTCGCTGATCTGCCCCCACACCATTTCGAGGTCATCCCAGCCTTGCAGCAGGCGTGTAGACGGCGTGATGCGCAATTGCCATGAGTAATTGCTTTGCGGTTGCCCTTCACGTTGGGCTTTGATAAACTCGCCCAGATACAGGAAAAATTCTTTGGCAAGCTGCTCCACACGAAAAGATTGGTCGGTGGCGCGTTTTGCTTTTTGCTGAAACAAGCCAAAATCTGAAGGTCGCAAAGAGTCGTGAGTGTCAGTCAAGATCGTGCCGAGCAACCCCGCGGAAGACCCGCCTAATTCTTTCAACAGGCGTTCCAGGTCGCCCTGGGTCATGCGGAAGGAGAGTGCGTTGGTCACCGCCGATTCGATATGATGGGCTTCATCCACGATTAGATAATCGTATTCGGGCAACACTTTGCTACCCGTCGAAACATCGGATAACAACAAGGCATGGTTGACGATCAGGATGTGCGAATTTTGCGCTGCCTGCTTTGCGCGATAGAACGGACACACGCCTCCCATTCGACCGAGGCAGGATTCTGTGGTGCAGTTGTCATCCTCCGCTGAGAGTCGGCTCCACACCTCCCGTTCGAGCGGACCTTGAAAATTGAGGTCGTTCCGGTCGCCGCTGGAATTCTCCACCTGCCAGACGATGAGCTTCGCCAGCACACGCATTTCGGTGGCGTTGGAGGGGCCATGCGAGCGCAGGTATTGAAAGCGGCGCGGACAGAGATAATTTGAGCGTCCCTTCAAGACGGCGGCGCGCATGCCCAAGTTCAAAGCGGCTTGCAGGTCAGGGATGTCTTTCTTGATGAGTTGGTCTTGCAAGTTGATGGTGTTGGTCGAAACGACGACACGGGTATTGTTTTGATAAGCGAATAATGCCGCAGGTACGAGATATGCAAAAGATTTACCTACGCCGGTTCCTGCTTCTACGAGGAGATGCCCGCCAGTGGAAAGAGCATTGGCTACTGCCTTGAGCATTTCCACTTGTTCGCCGCGGTGTTCGTACGATTCAAAGTATTGCGAGAAGGGTCCGCCATATTCTAGAACGGCGGCAGCTTCTTCGGGGTCGAGCGGGGTTGGCTCTTCAGTCCGCGTAACCGGAGGGGTATCCTGCTCGGGGGCAGAGGCAAATACCGGCTTGGATAATGAGGCGCGGGTTTTTGTCTGCTTTGGTTTGATACCTTCTTTAACCTTGGCTCGCAAGGCTTGTTCGAAGACCCAATTCGAATCCCATGTGGCAAAGTTGCCGAGGTCGGCGATCTCTTCAAGCGTTTCGAGAGGAAGGTCTTTTGCTTTTTCGAATAGTTGAAGATAACAAGCGTGAGTAACGAGGGCATCATCTAAGGCGCGGTGGGTGGCGGGGAGGGGAATGCCGAGTTGTTTGCCGAGTGAGCCGAGGTTGTAACGGCTGGCGGTGGGCATCAGCACGGAGGCGAGTTCGAGAGTATCAATGGTTTGTTGATACTGAAAGAGACCTGCCTTGCGCAAAAAGCCGATATCGAATTTGACGTTATGCCCGAGAATGGGCGCATCACCAACGAAGGCGATCAGTTCTTGTGAGATGTCGCGCAGGCGCGGCGCCTGCCGTACCATGGCATCGTCGATGCCGGTCAGCCCGGTGATGAAATCAGGGATGTGTTTGCCGGGGTTGATGAGGGTGTTGAATTCATCTTCTTTGCGCTTGCCATTAAAACGAACCGCGGCGATCTCGATGATTGCGTCGCGTTCTTCGTCTAATCCGGTCGATTCGATGTCTAATGAAACAATGGTGGTCATATTAGAACAAGTGTACCATACCGACGTAATTTGGAATGCGCAAACTATTTATGCATTCTGAATTACGTTTTTGGTCAGGGCAATGTCGATTAGGATCAGTGCAAAGATCCACATGCCAAGCCGATACATAGCAATGGAAAAAATAGTATGACGGTGCAGCGCCCACGTATCGCCGAGGATGGTGGGTACGATGGCGATTGAAGCCGTGAAGAATAAATAGAGACCAATCCACGCCCAGGGTTGGGCTGTATTGGTGTGATTTGTAAACCCAGCGAATAGGATGCCCGATAGTAGAACGATGCCGATCAGAAAGGGAGTGGATGTTTCTGTGTGCAGGCTTTCACCCAAGGCAATCAGACGAGTACGCAGAACTTTGATCTCAGGCATGACAAAATAGGATTGCGTCCCTTGTTTGAAGGCATTTGGAAAATCACGAATGAGTTTTTCGAGTGCATACCCGGGGTGTGCAAAAATGAAACGCGTTGCCCCAGTGACGCCATGTTCTTCGAACCAGGTGTGGAATTCTGGCGTATTTGGGGTGGGCATGCCTAGTTGGGTTTGCATAAATTCCACCCGTGCAGGGAATGGGAAAATATCACCAATGTAAATATTGATGGTCGAGATC
>JBDKJK010000184.1:0-5679 GCA_039796675.1 Chloroflexota bacterium | reverse complement strand
GTAAAATATTTAACTTTATACTTACGGAGAAGGTTATACTGGAATTCAGCATGTCGGACAACTCATACTATCTCAACTCTGCCATCGAAGATTTTCGTCAGGCACGCCAACGCGCCTCCATTCAGGAGGTAATCGCTCGCTTCACTGGCAGGTCGAACCAGCTTTTATCCTACGACGACGTCGCACAAAAACTGCGCCTGCAAACCCGCACCGAACGTGGCATTCAAAACATTCCGCTCGATGCCATCGTTGGAAGTGTTGGGCGCTACACCGATTTCACCCGCACCTTCCTGCCCCTGCAAGATAACGACCGCGAGCGCTGGGCGCGGGTCAAAACTGCTATGAACAGCAGCCTGGGTCTGCCGCCCATTGAGGTATACAAAGTGGGTGAAGTCTATTTCGTGTTAGACGGAAACCATCGCGTCTCGATTGCAAAGCAAGACGGGCTTCCAACCATTGAAGCGCATGTGATCGAATTCAAGACCGATGCCACCCTCACCCCCGAAACCAAACTCGACGACCTCATCATCAAATCTGAATACATCGACTTCCTCGAAAAAACGGACCTCGCCCATGCCCGCCCCAATGTGGACCTGAGCGTCACCATCCCCGGTCAATACGAAAAATTGATGGAACAGATCGACATCTGTTGTTACATCTTCACCAACGAACAAGAGGAAAAAGCTGCGCTTCAAGACGCCGCCCTAAACTGGTACGACACCCTTTACATTCCCCTCGCCGAAGCGATTCGCGACCGCGAACTTTTGCAGTGGTTCCCCGGTCGCACCATCACAGACTTATACATCTGGATCTCGGAGAACCGCGCCGCACTTGAAAAAGAGCTTGGGTGGCAGATTCAGTCTGATGTCGCTGTAACAGACCTGATCCTGAAAAGAAGCGTGGCATCTGAATCTGGCAGTTGGCGCAAAGCCCGCACCATCGCCCGCTATACCGAACATCTCTTTGAAGATATCCTGATCCCACTAAGCGGACAAAACGAAAGTTGGGACGCTCTCTATCAAGGCATTGTCATTGCCCAGCGCGAGAATGCCCGCCTGCATGGACTGCATATCGTCGGTACAAAAGAAGAAGCGGAAAGTAACGAAGCTCGCATCGTCAAGCAACGTTTTGAGCAAGTCTGCAAAGATGCCGGGGTGCAAGGTTCTCTGGCAGTGGACGTGGGCGACATCACTGCGCGCATCATTGAACGCGCTATCGTCACCGACTTGATCATCGTCAAACTCGTCAACCCGCCCGGCTCGGGGCTTTCTGTGCTCAACTCTCCGTTTCGTTCGATTATCGAAAGATCATCACGCCCATTGCTCACCGTCCCTGCCGGGGCAACACCCTTCACCCGTGCGTTGCTCGCCTTCGACGGGTCTGAGCTTGCAAAAGAAGCTTTGTTTGTTGCCGCTTATCTCGCCGAAATGTGGAAGACTGAAGTGACCGTCTTCACCGCCCGCGGAGACGGCAACTCGAAAGAAGATATTCAAGACTATGCCCGCCGTTATTTGGAACTGCACGAAGTAGAAGCCCGTTACATCATCAGCCAGCAGAAAGAGCCGCGTCCCCTGCCCGATATTGCCGCAGAATACAACGCCGACTTGATCTTGATGGGAAGTCACAGCGGGAACAAACTACAACAAGTGCTTGTGGGCAGCATGGTGGATGTCACCCTGCGTAGTTCAAGCATTCCAAGCATTATTTGCCGCTAAGTATCTGATCTTTCAGGGGCTTACCCCTGAAAGATCGAGAAACACTCCCTCCTCCAGCAGGAGGATTTGAAAAATCAATCACGGTATACTAACCCAATCATCATTTCACAAGGAGAGTTCTCATGTCCGTTTCCGCCTCGCGTTGGGATCTGACCAACGTCTATCCCGCTCTTGACTCAAAGCAATACAAATCTGCCGTCAAGAAATATAAGTCTCTGCTCGATGAACTGGAAGCCTTCCTAAAGAAAGCTGAAAAAGCCAATGCCAAAACCGAGTCGAAGAAACTCGGCAAACTCCTTGGCGAATCGACAGACCGCTTCAACGCCCTCTTTGAATTGTCTGGAACCCTGTCGGCTTATCTCTACTCCTTCATCACCACAGACTCGCGTAACAAAGACGCCATGCGCGCCTTTTCAGAATTCCAGCAGATGAGCGTGCAGGGCAGTATTCTACAGACCAAGTTCACTGCATGGGCAGGGACTCTTGGCAAGCCCGCCATCAAAAAGGCGACCAAGACCAACGCCTCTGCCAAAGCCCACGAATTCATCCTGCTTGAGTCGGCGGAGCAATCCAAATATCTGATGAGTGAAGCCGAAGAAACCCTCGCCGCCGAACTCACCTTGAGCGGTGGCAGCGCCTTCGGCAAACTGCAAGGCACGCTCACCTCACAAATGACCGTGGACTTTGAACTCGACGGCGAAGTGAAAAAGATGCCCATACCCGCGCTCATCAACCTGCGCTCGCACCCCGATGAGTCTGTGCGCCGCCGCGGCTACGAAGCCGAGAACAAAGCCTGGGCGGGTGTGCAAGAAACCCTCGCCGCTTGTCTCAACGGCGTCAAAGGCGAGACTCTTATCCTCGATAAAAAACGCGGACGTGAAGACAACGTCCATGCATCGATTGACTCCGCTCGCATCGACCGCGCCACGCTCGAAGCCATGCTAGGTGCCATGCGCGATTCCTTCCCCATGTTCCGCCGCTACTTCAAACACAAAGCCAAACTGATCGGCAAGGAAAAGCTCGCCTGGTGGGATATCTTCGCTCCGCTCGGCAAGACCGACAAAGTCTACTCTTGGGATGAATCTCGAGATTTCATCGTAGAAAATTTCAACAAGTTCTCGCCCGAGCTCGGCGCATTCGCCAAACGCACCTTCGATGAAAATTGGATCGACGGTGAACAGCGCGAAGGCAAACGCGGCGGCGCATTCTGCATGGGCGTGCCTGCCGTGAAAGAAAGCCGCATCCTCGCCAACTTCGACGGCTCCTTCGACCAGGTCAGCACACTGGCGCATGAGATCGGTCACGCCTTCCACAACGAATGTGCATATCAAGCAGGCAAGACCGAGTTGCAACAGTCCACGCCCATGACTCTCGCCGAAACCGCTTCGATTATGTGCGAAACCATCGCCACCGAAGCCGCCCTTGCCAAAACCACAGACCGAGACGAAGTGCTTGCCATCCTCGAAGCACAAATGAACAACGCCTCACAGGTGGTTGTGGATATTTACTCTCGCTACCTGTTCGAGAAAGAAGTCTTCGAGCGCCGCGCCCAGTCTGAGCTTTCTGCCGATGAGATCAACGACATCATGGAACGCGCACAAAAAGCCACCTTCGGCGATGGCGTGGACGAAAAGTTTCTGCAAAAATACATGTGGACCTGGAAGCCGCATTACTATTCCGCAGGCTTTTCCTTCTACAACTATCCCTATTCCTTTGGTTTGCTCTTCGCCACCGGCTTGTATGCCATCTACCAAAAACGCGGCGAAGAATTTGTGCCCGCCTACAAAGAACTGCTTGCCACAACGGGTGAAGCCAACGCCGCCGAACTCGCCGATAAATTCGGCATTAACATCCGCACCAAAAAATTCTGGGCAGATAGCCTCGCCATCATCGGCAAGCGCGCCGACCGCTTCTGTGAGTTGTAATCGATGAAGCGCATCTCATACTTTATCGTCAGCCTGGCGATTGCGATGACCGTGGCATGCAGTTCAGCCACACCACAAGCCGAACCGACAGCTGCGCCGCTTCCGACTCAGCCGCAGCCTGCTCAGCAACTCCAAAGCGACCAGCCCCCGCTGACAGAAGCCCAGGTCCCGCGCATCTCCGTCAGCGATGCCAAAGCCGCCATAGACTCCGGTCAAGCCATCCTCGTCGACGTGAGAAGCGCAGAGGCATATGCTGCGGGTCATGCAGTGGGAGCCATGTCCATTCCACTCGGCAATTTCGAGACCAACATCGAAAGTCTTTCCCTCAAAAAAGAGCAGTGGATCATCACCTACTGTACCTGACAAAATGAACACACGAGCGCCCGTGCGGCGTTCCTCCTCTTGAACAGCGGGTACGAAAAAGTAGATGCTCTCCTCGGCGGACTCGCCGCCTGGGTGGATACGGGATATCCAATCGAACCGTAGTAAAACGTAAGGGCGACCCTCGCGGTCGCCCTTTTTATTTTCAACTCTCATCTACAATAAATAAGATACCCGCGAGGGGTATCCCTACGAAAACGCCTGCAATCCCGTCTGTGCCCTGCCTAAAATCAAGGCATGGATATCATGCGTGCCTTCATAGGTATTCACCGCTTCCAGGTTCATCACATGCCGAATGACGTGATACTCATCTGAAACACCGTTGCCACCGTGCATATCTCGCGACATACGAGCAATATCTAAGGCTTTACCGCATGAATTGCGTTTGATAAGTGAGATCATCTCAGGCGTGGACTTTTCTTCATCGATCAAACGTCCCACACGCAAGGCGCCTTGTAAACCTAACGTAATTTCCGTCATCATATTTGCCAACTTCAACTGCATGATCTGATTCGCCGCCAGCGGACGCCCAAACTGCGGACGATCTAACGTGTATTGTCGCGCCGCGTGCCAGCAGAATTCCGCTGCGCCTAAAGCGCCCCAGGCAATGCCATACCGTGCCTTGTTCAAACACCCGAACGGACCTTTCAAGCCCTTCACTTCGGGAAAGATGTTTTCTTCTGGAACGAATACTTCATCCATCACGATCTCGCCCGTGGCACTTGCCCGCAGACTGAACTTCCCTTCGATCTTCGGCGCGGATAAACCCTTCATGCCTTTCTCCAAAACAAAGCCACGAATTTCTCCATCGAGTTTTGCCCACACTACAAACACATCTGCAATCGGTGAATTCGTGATCCACATTTTGTTGCCGTGCAGAATATACCCGCCATCTACCTTCTTGGCTTTGGTTTGCATGCTGGCAGGGTCGCTGCCGTGATTGGGTTCTGTCAACCCGAAGCAGCCCACCCATTCTCCGCTGGCGAGTTTGGGTAAATATTTCTTGCGCTGTTCTTCGGTGCCATAGGTATAGATGGGGTACATCACCAACGAAGACTGCACGCTCATGGCTGAGCGATAGCCACTGTCCACGCGCTCGACTTCACGGGCAATCAGTCCATAGGCAACATGATTCAACCCAGAACCGCCATATTCTTCAGGGAAGGTCGAGCCGAGGAAGCCCATCGCGCCCATCTCATTCATGATCTCGCGGTGGAAGATCTCATGTCGATTCGCTTCAAGGATGCGCGGCATGAGCTTATCCTGACAGAACTTGCGCGCCGTATCACGGATCATGCGTTCTTCGTCTGTCAGTTGGTCATTGAGCAAAAAGGGATCGTCCCATTTGAATATTTGTTTGGACATGGTTACCTCGTTGGTAGCTATCAGCATTCAGCTGTCAGCAATTAGTTTTCAGATGATTGTATCAAAGCCACAGGAAGCAGAATCAGGTATGGGCTAAGAAAGAAGCGCGAAACAAAAAGAGGATGCACCCTTGCAGGCACATCCTCTTACGAATTACGTATTACGACTTACGCAGAGCCCGTCAACCAGCCACGCAGTTCCATCGCCTTGACCACACGATCGATGGCAACCATGTAAGCGGCATCGCGCATGTAGACCTTTTCTTTTTCACTGCGTTCGAGCACAGCATTGAA
>JBDKJK010000183.1:0-4677 GCA_039796675.1 Chloroflexota bacterium | reverse complement strand
CTTGACCACCATACATCCGCGCACCGGGGCGTAATCTGCCATGTCGGAGCGCACAACCAACTGGTTGTACCATTCTGAAAAGTCTTCTGCTCGGGTGGGTAATTTATCTTCTGCCATTTTCTATCTCCATGAAATATTATTCTTAATAATAATTTTTATTATTTTCCAGGGAAGGATGTTTTTCTGATTTAATGCGTCAAGCATTATATCGCCTGGGATGTATTTATAAACTATATTTTGATCTTCACCTAAAAAACTTGATGATTGATAACCCATATTCAAAAAGTCTTGAGGAGTCAGAATCTGTTGAAGTTTGGCGAAATTATCGTTTACATGCTTTTTAAGAATATTGCCTAGAAAAGGAATCTTCATTACTTTTAAGCATATTTGTCCAGGATTCTTCCGGATGAGATATTTGTCGATTGTTCTACTATAAAGGTTTGCTGCTCTTATCAACTCAATGGTTTCTGAAGAAAAACGTGTATTAATTTTTATTCGTTCAGACTGGAGCTTGATGTTGAGAACTTCTGCAATCGGAATGCTCAAATCAAGCTTGTTGCTTATTAGGTTGTTATAATTGAAAACGCTAACTTCGCCGCGAAGTCCACGTTTATAGCGCAGAATATTTGCCTCATGTGCGAAAGGATCATATTTATGGTGGCGAGTTTTCATGACATTTTCTGTTGCTTTATTAAGCGGTCGGGTCGACCCACTTTTTATGATCTCCTGCCAAAGCGAGATGATGAGTTGGGTCCCATTTCTTTTAAAATAAAGCACATGGAATTTTTTTTGCCAAAATACCTTTCGGAGCTCCATCAATTGGAATTTATCTAGTTTTGAGAACTCTTCACTTGATAAAAGTATATTTCCCTGATCTTGCCTTGCCAATTTTAATATGCTTTTTGAAAGATCAGATCGCTCCACATTGCTAAAGGGTATATTTGCAAGAAACCATGCTATGTTGTGATGGCCGTTAAACTGACCTCGCCCGACTGAAGGATATAGAATCCCCTGCTGTTCCAGAGATTTTGCTTGAGTGGCGAATAGATACTGCAAATAGGTAGTTCCAGTTTTATGTGGACCAACATGTAAATATACAGTGGACATTTCAATCCTTTGTGAAGCCTTATATCATATGGTCTAGGAGTGTGGCGGCAGATGATATGTTTTCTGAAAAAAATAACAACTCTCTTTGGTGGATGGGCATATAACTTTCAAATTCGCCGAAGAACTGACCGAATGTGGACTGCCAGCCGCTCCCGATTAGTATCAACGGTCTTCGGGGCAGAGATTCCACGATCATTAAGTTCCACATAAGAGAAATCTCGGTCAAAGTACCTGCACCTCCCGGTAGGGCAATTGCCGCATCGCAGCCTTGCACGAGACCAGTCAACCGATCTATGAGAGTCTTCTTTCGTCTTTCTTCTTTTACCCACGGGTTTGGCTTGCTCTTGCGCCACTCTTCAATATCAATACAGGTCACACCAATGACATGCCCACCTGCATCATGCGCTCCACGCGAGACGGCTTCCATCGTGCCCATGTACCCGCCAGTGAGCACGGCATGTCCACGCTGGGCGAGGAGCGAGCCCAATTCACGCGCTTCTTCGTATGCAAGTGTTCCTTCTTTCGGCTGTGCGCCGCCAAAGACTGTGACATTCATAAAAACCTCGTTATACGTTACAGGTTTAAGGTTGCAGGGTCAAACCTTATACCTTCAACCTGTGACCTTCAACTACTTCACATCCCAATTTCTCGTCTTATTCTTCTCGATCTTTTTCAATACCGCATCTTCCAAGTCAATGCCAGAAACCGAAGCCAGTTGCAAAAGATACAACATCACATCTGCTAGTTCGCTTCCCAACTCATCCCGGTCTTTGATTTCATCCGTGAATTGAAAATGCTCTAAAATCTCTGCGGCTTCAATCGAAAGCGATACTGCCAAATTACGCGGAGTCTGCGGACGTTTGCTATCAGCCTCATACCAGCCCTTCGACTTCACCAACGCGTGCATTTGTTCTGTCAATTCAGCAATCGTCAATTTTTTATCGTCCATCATCAATGGTCCATCGTCAAGCAAATAAAAACGGCTCACCAAGTCTGGGAGCCGTTTGGGCGCAATTAAGCGAACCTAGCCAGACCTGGAGGATGTGCAACTTCGAGGGGACGGGTTTGGGTTCATAAGCATTCGCTGATTATAAGGGTAAAATTAGATTTATGCAAAAGGATGAAGCGCTTCGCCTCCTGCGAGACCCAAACCTGATTCACCCCGAAAAGCTGACACTTCTCTCGAACATTGCCAGCCAAGCCGCATCCTTCGGCATGCCTTGCTATGTGGTGGGCGGCTTCGTCCGTGATCTTTTGCTAGGCAAACCCATTAATGATTTGGATATCATCATCGAAGGAGATGCAATAAAGCTCGGTAAAAAACTTGTTGAAGTATATGGCGGCAAACTCACGCCGCATTTCAAATTCTACACTGCCATCTGGCATTTGCCTGATACCCTCGACCTCATTACTGCTCGTAAGGAAATATACGAAAAACCCGGCGCATTGCCAACTGTCACGCCATCATCCATTGAAGATGACTTGCACCGCCGTGACTTCACCATCAATGCCATGGCGCTGCGCTTAGATGGCGAAAGCTTCGGCGAAATCTTAGACCCAATGGATGGGCAAACAGACCTCGAGCGGGGAGTGATCCGGGCTCTTCATCCCAAATCATTTGTAGACGACCCAACTCGCATCTTCCGCGCGATCCGTTATGAAGGGCGTTATGGTTTCAAGCTGGATGCAGATACACGGGCATTGATAAACCCCGAAGCGTTGAAGGTTTTACACTCGTTGAGTGGTGAACGCCTGCGCCATGAGTTGGATTTGATCCTTGATGAAGATCATTCTGTCGTCATGCTTTTGCGCGTAGCCAGCTTGGGTGTGCTAGTGGCAATTCACCCGAAGATGCCAGAATTCAATGCAGACTATGAAGAGTTCCTTGAAATGGACATGCGACTGGATGTGCCAGCCGACCGACGGGTGATGGGCTATATGCTTTGGTTCATAGACCTTGCCGAAGCCGATGTGATCACGCTTGCCAACCGGCTTGATTTTACGAATGAGCTGACTCTGGCCGTTTGGGCGGCGGCGCAGTTGAAACGTGGACTGGTGCATTTGACGGATATGAAGCCAAGTGAATGGACATATGCGTTGGAAAAACTGCCACTGCTTTCGATCTATGCAGTTTATCTTGTGGCACGCGAGAATGCATTGCTTAGTTATATCTCTGTCTGGAGGCATGTTCGGGCGCGCACAACTGGAGACGACCTGAAAAAACTTGGTCTGCCGCCGGGTCCGCGCTTTGGAGAGATTTTGCTCCGCTTGCGGGCAGCCTGGTTAGATGGGGAAGTGGTGAATGAGACTCAAGAAAAAGAATTGCTGGCGAGGCTCTTACAGGAATAGCAGCCTCTTCATTTGTATAAAAATTCTGTACGAAGATTCAATCCTAACGTATAATTCGAGCCATGACTGCGGAAAAAAAAGACAGATTGCCCTACCGCCTGCGAGAGCCCTTCCTAAGCAAAACGGAAGCGGCTCTTTTTCGATTGCTGGGCGAACTGATGGGAAACCGCTATGTCATTTGCCCAAAGGTAGCACTCACAGATCTGTTCATGATCGTGCGCCCAAATGAGAACGTTCATTTTTTTAATAAGATATTCCGCAAGCATGTCGACTTTTTGCTATGTGACCCGAAGACCTTTGCGCCGTCATTTGGGGTCGAGATTGTAAAGTCGATTTCAAAAGATGAAATGCGCGAAGCTGATAAATTTATCGATGAATTATTTCTGGATGCAGGTGTTCCGCTGGTGCGTATTCCACTTAGTGAGAGTTACGAGCCTGCAGATTTGATTGCGTTATTCCAGCTTGCGGTTGTTCGGGCAGGGAAGATTTCTGTGATCGGCAGCCCAATGGATGCGGTTCCGAACTGCCCTGTGTGCGGCAAGATGATGGTTCTGCGAGTGCATCGGAACGGTACCAGTGCCGGCACCGAATACTATGGTTGTATTGATAGTCCGCGTTGCAAAGGGCTGGTTGCGATCGACTAAAGTTTGTTGATTTGCCGGGGGAATGGTTACTCTTTCTTTTCCTTTTCACGAGTAATGTTTCTTTAACTCAGAGGCATACTTTGTGCCAATACTCTCACGATTTTCATACAACCAGTTGTTGAACATTGTTTTTCCGCGAGCCGGTTCTTTAGCGACCAATAGGTTTGCCATCAATCCGTCTACTTCTTCGGGGGTTAAGATCACGTCATTTACAAAAATACTCAGAAATTGAGCTGCCAGTAGTGCCAAACGAGGCGGCATGGAAATCAACAGTCGTTTCACGCCGATGGTATCTCCAACCAGTTTCACCAGTTCTTTGAAGGTGTACGAGTCAGGTCCTACGGCATCCATTACATAACTTTCTTTGCTGTATACGCCTTCCACAGCAAGGCTTGCTAGGTCTTCCACATGCACCGGCTGGATGCCATACGAACCATCGCCTGGGATGAAAAAGATGGGTAATCGCCGAAGTAGAAAAGCAATATTGTTGATCAGAATATCTTCCCCGCCGCCTACTAATACGGTAGGACGAAGAATGGCATACGACATGCCGGAGTCTGCCACGGCTTTTTCGTTG
>JBDKJK010000182.1:0-4859 GCA_039796675.1 Chloroflexota bacterium | reverse complement strand
TTGGTGGAAGTCGTAATAACGATAGCCAGTGAAGCGATCCACTTCGACGGGTTTGAGCAAACCCATTTCGTCGTAGTATCGCAAGGTCTTAATGGAAACGCGGCTAAGTTTTGAAAAGTCTCCGATTCGGATCATAGGTTGGCGCCTTCATTCTCTTATACACTCTCCAGTTACTGGAGAGTCAAGGTTCAAGTTCTGATAGTTTATTGAGCATCTTTATAATTTTCCCCCAACTTTACTACTGGCGCGAATTCAACTTACACCAAACCCTGCTTCCTTGCAATATCCGCCGCCTGGGTGCGATTCTCTGCTTGAAGTTTGGCAAGAATATTCGAGACGTGGTTCTTGACCGTGCCTTCGGTGATGAAGAGCTTCTCTGCCATGTCTTTGTTGGATGCACCCTGCGCGAGCAAGACCAGAACTTCACGTTCGCGCTCCGAAAGCGACTCAATCGTTGAGGTGGTGGGGCGCATCATTTCGCGCAGGGCACGCGAGGCGATCTCAGGTTGAATGAAGACCTCGCCTTCATACACGCGCCGAATGGTTTGGATCAATGTGTCAGCGGGGGTGTCCTTGAGCAGATAGCCCAGCGCGCCCGCCCGCACGCCTTGATAGACATAATCATCCCGGTCAAAGGTGGTGAGGATGATGACCTTTGCCGTGCTCCATTCGCGGCATAGTTTTGCTGTCGCTTCCACGCCGTTGAGAACGGGCATTTGCACGTCCATCAGAATCACATCGGGGCGGAGTTCAAGGGCAAGTTGCACACCTCGCTCACCGTCACCGGCTTCACCGATCACACGCAGACCGGGTTCAAGGTCAAGGATGGTTTTTAGACCCTGCCGCATGAGGGTTTGGTCTTCGATCAGGAGGAGTTTGATGATGTTAGGCATGGTTAGGAAAAATCCGCTTATCTACGTGTTAAAAAGTTCCTAAAAATACGTGAGTAATGGATAAGTAAAAAAAAATTCGTGGACACGGAAAAGACGGATTTCACTGATTTTCACGGATAAAGCCTTTGAAAAAATCCGTGTTTGACCGTGCCTTCCGTGTAATCCGTGTCCAAAGATTTTTATCCGTTATTCACATTCAAAATAGAATTCCGCCATCGCGAGGGCGGTGCTTTCCCGCCCGAAGCGTCGCCGTGCGACATAATCTCACGATTAGCTCATAGGATTGCTTCGCCACAAAGGACAAGGACGTGGCTCGCAATGACGGGAAATTAAAACTCACCTAAAACAGAGGCAGGCTCACCCGTAGGTTCGAGCCGTTGTTATTCGCAAGAGTCAACGTGCCGCCCAATCCTTCCACCCGTTCGCGCATCCCACGCAGACCGAAATGTCCGTTTTGATTCTCGGCATTGGCTGGAAATCCGCGACCGTCGTCATGGATGGCCAACAAAGCAGTGTGTGCTTCGATCTTCAATGTCAATATCACCCGCCGCGCATCGGCATGCCGTTCGACATTTGTCAGCGCTTCCTGCGCCGCACGCCACAAGGTTTCAGCATGCGCAAGCGGCAGTGCATTGGCATCTTCATCGGCATCACAATGGATTTCAAGATGCGCCCGCTGACCAACATCCACACACAAGGTTTGCAACGCCTCACGCAGTTTGCGCTCTCCCAACCCGGGCGCGCGCAAGCCTGCCAGCGAACGACGCAATTCATCCATGCTGGCGCGGGTGAGGTCTTTCAATTCATCCACCTGAGCCGAAGCACGTTCGGGGTCAACTTTATACAGCCGCTGAATCGCTTCCAACTGAACAGACAGTGCCACCAGCGAATGACCGAGACTATCATGCAGGTCACGTGCGAGACGCTCCCGCTCGCGTAGCGTGGCGAGTTCCGCATCTCGTTGACGCGCCGCCTCCAACTCCTTTTGGGCGGCTTCCAGTTTCTGAATCAACCCTGCCCGCTGACGGCTCGTCCGCGCAATGCCGAAGATGAAGAGATAAAGCGCATTGCCTGCCAGCCATTGAAAGAAAAAACCTAATGCCGTGCCAGACCTGATCTCAGAAAATTGCCAATTAGAGATGATGAGTGTCACAAACATCGTGATAAATGCTGTGCCAGGGAGTACTGCTTGCGGTGGTAACAACCCAAACATCTGCCCGAAATAAGCGAACGCCAGCCACCATGTGAACGGATTCAACCAACTCGACAACAGCCACATTGCCAGCCCGCCAATAAAATACAGCGCCAGCCGCTGGTTAGACTTAATCCATCTCCCACCGGCAATAGTGAAGAAGTACAAAACGCCCTGCAAAATGCACAACCCTGAAACAGCATACTCACGCCAGGTGAGGTAATCGGCATGTGCGGTAAGGGTTGTGACTGCACCAAACCCAAAGATGAGCAGGGATACAACATCCCAAAACCTGCCATACATTTTCATGTAGCGGGCAGGCATGGGTAGGTTGCTATTCGAGAGGTCGGATGTGTGAGACACGAGGGTAGTGTACTCCGTATAAATGCGGATGTGTAGGGGCGAGGTCTTCTCGCCCTGCATCAGGGCGGGGAAACCCCGCCCCTACAAAAAAATATTACGCTTTGGGCTCCCAGCGGAAGAGGCGTGAAGCGATCAACGTGGCAACGAAACCGTAGGCAGCCAGCAGAAGGATATACGTCACCCATTTTTCGTCAAGCGTCGCATCGAGCAATGCCGAGCGGACTAATTGAACTGCCGGGTAAGCAGGCAGGTAGGGCACGATGTCTTTCACATTATCCGGCAGAGTCGAGACCGGGAAGACCATGTCGCTGATGAACATCAGCAGAAAGTAGATCGTCATGCCGACCGCTGTGGCAGTCCCTGCCTTGGGGGAGACGCCGCTGATAATGCCGCCCAGCGACATGAAGGTCAGCAAGCTCACGATGATCATGGGGTACGCTAGGAAAAGGCTGGTAGTGCTGACCGGGACTTCATAAAAGACCGCTCCCATCACAAGGATCAATGTGCTCTGTATGACGCCAATCACAATATTGACCAGCAAGTACGAGGTGATGAGCTGCCAGGCAGGCAGGGTGGTGGCTTGCAAACGACGCAGGATGCTTTTCTCGCGCAATTCGAGCATCATGGTGGAGCTGCCGACCAGACCAAAGCTCAGGGCATTGAGCACGATCACACCGGGGGTCATGTATTTCATGTATTCGCTCATGACCACCCCGTAGATGAACATCAACAGCACCGGGAAGGCAAAGTTCCAGAATAATATGGCTCCGTTCCTTAATTGAATGAGAGCAAGCGACTTGGTAAGAATGAGAAAACGTTTCATGTGAGATTTCCTTATTGATAATATTTCACGGTATAGATCATTATCCGATTTCAGATAACTGCCGACCGGTCAGTTTCAAAAATACATCTTCAAGATTAGGCTGACGCAGCATCACATCTCGGATCGAGCGACCTGACTTTGCTGCCAATCCCTGCAAAGCGGACATGGTCTCTTCGGGTTTGGAGGTTTCCACTTCGAGGTGCTGACCTGAATACCGGGCGCTGTTCACATGAGGCAGATCATAGACCTGCTCAAGCGGCAGTTCCACGGTGGCTTTCAAGGTCGCGTTCAAGTTCAGGCTGGCAATCAATGCAGTGGGCGTATCGCAAGCCACGATCTCACCGCCGTCGATGATGGCGATGCGTCCGCACAGGGCTTCGGCTTCTTCCATGGCGTGCGTGGTCAACACGATCGTGCGCCCTTCATCATGCATCTTGCGGATCTCATTCCATACCGCGCGGCGGGCATGTGGGTCTAATGCGGAGGTCGGCTCATCGAGCAGGATGATCTCAGGGTCGTTGGCAATGGCTACGGCGAGAGAGAGGCGTTGTTGTTGTCCACCCGAAAGACGGCGGGCAAGCGTGTTTCGCTTCTCGAGCAGGTCAAACCGTTTGAGCAGGGTATCGATCTGTGCCTTTGTCAGAAAAACTTCATATAAGGCAGCATAGACCTCCACCAGTTCGGCAACGGTCAGATCATCGAGCAGGGCGGTCTTTTGCAATTGGATGCCCAGCCGTTTCTTTGCAGACATGGGCTCGTGTTGCACATTGCTTCCGCCAACATGCACACTGCCCTGAAGCGGAGTATGCAATCCCTCCACACATGCCAGCAATGTAGATTTGCCCGCTCCGTTGGGTCCGAGCAAGCCGAAGATCTCACCCTTCTGCACCGATAAACTCACGCCGTTGAGGGCGGTCAGAGCGCCGTAAGCGGCGGTCACATTTTCAATATCAATCACTAAATTTTGAGACATAATCAACTCCTTTGTGCCTCCATCTTATGACAGCCCGCCTCATTACCCCAGTCTCGCAGGGAGGATTAGACCTATGCCAAAAGACATATTCCCGCCTATGCCCTCTTCCTGGGACTTTTGTCCCCGCGCGTTTTCGCTTCGATAAACCTATAATATAGGCATGGATACAACTCGCTTCCCAGACTTCCCGCTTCTTTCTACCCCGCGCCTGCTTCTGCGTGCCCTAGCCCCTTCTGACCTCGACGATTTGTACGAGTACGCCTCCGACCCGCAGATCGACCGTTATACTCCGTGGGATCGTTACAAGAATATCGACGAGGCTCGCGAAAATCTCAATGAATTTCTAGATGCATATGAGAAACATGGCTTTTGGGCATGGGGTATTGAACATTGTGCCGATAAAAAATTAATCGGCATCATCAATATCAACAAGCCAGGCTACAATCGCCGGGTGGAAGTGGGCTACACCATTTCTCGCAAATACTGGGGGCAGGGTCTCGCCACCGAAGCGCTTCAGGCGTTGATTCAGTATGGGTTCGAGAAACTAGACCTGGCGCGGATCGAAGCGGTTATCCTTCCTGAAAACAAGGCATCATCCAAAGTCCTGCTCAAAAC
>JBDKJK010000181.1:0-2996 GCA_039796675.1 Chloroflexota bacterium | reverse complement strand
AACTCTTGCGCCGTTCGTTGGTAGGGAATGTCGCTTCGGCTTTCCCAACGTTGGCAAACCTCAGCAACTTACAGATATTGGGCATCTTGGCGGGATTAAGTATTCTGTTTGGTACGGTCAGCGTGTATGTCTTCCGTTGGTGCGACCATATCGCCCGTGAACGCGGCTTGATCGATAGAACGACGAATTATTAGAAACAGAAGATTACGATTATGTCGCGCTGAACGGATGAGATAAAATCCATCCATTCAGCGCGATACTTATTTAAGAGGAATCAACATGAAACTAATCAGCATCAATGCAGGCAAACAACAGCCCCAGGTCAATAAGGGCAGAACCGAAATTACAGGCATCTATAAGACCGCATTGCAGGGACCTGTACAGATCACCACACTCGGCATTGCCGATGATTTCATCGGCAGTCCCAAGCATCACGGTGGACCCGATCAGGCGCTCTATATCTACGGCGAGGCGGATTACCACTGGTGGGCAAGTGAAACCGGCAAAGAGATGCACCCCGGTTTGTTTGGTGATAATCTGACCATCAGCGAATTGGAAAGTGCTGATTTCAACATCGGAGATTTTTTACATATGGGTGAAGTGACTCTGCAAGTCACCTCGCCACGCATCCCTTGCTCGACCTTCGCCACACGCATGGGCGACTCGCAATGGGTAAAGAAGTTCCGCGCCGCAGAAAGACCAGGGTTATATGTCCGTGTGCTTCGCGAAGGCATCCTTACCTCTGGAGATGAGATACGTGTGGAAAAATACACTGGGGAGACGATCTCTTTACTTCAAATGTTTCGCGATTACTACAACAAAGAAAAAAGCCAAGAGACTCTTTTGAAGCATCGCAATGCGCCAATTGCCATTAGAGCACGCGTGGATATTGAAAAGGATTTGAAGAAATTGCCCAACCCGATTGGGTGAGTTGAAAAATTAGGTGTATAATAAAAAGAACATATTTTCTATTTATTGTCTGTTCGAAAGGAGAATGTGATGGCTAAGAAAGTAATGGTCTTTGTTGGCACAACCAAGGGCGGGTTTGTTTTTACGAGTGACCCCAAACGAAAAAAATGGCAGATGAGCGACATTCTATTCAAAAGCTGGAATGTCATGCACATGCAACTGGATAAGCGCGACAACCGCTTGCATGCGGCTGTCAGCCATAACGTCTATGGACCGGTGACACAATACTCGGATGATTTCGGCGCAACATGGACTCAAGCGAAACAGGTCCCTGTCATTTCGCGTCCGTCCGCTTCGGGGCGCCCACCCAGCACCGTGGAAGAAGCCTTCCGCTCTGAAGGTGGCGAGAGCGTCGTCACCCCTGAGAAAATGATCAAGGTCTGGAATATCACGCCCGGGCGGAGTGAAGAGCCGAATGTTCTTTATGCGGGCGCTCAACCTGCATCCCTGTTCGTCTCAAAAGATCGCGGTGAAACTTGGCAGATCAACGACGGTTTTTTTGACCATCCGCATCGTGGAAATTTTTTCCCCGGCAATGGCGGGTTCTGTCTGCATACCATCATGCTCGACCCGTCGAATTTGAATCGCATGTATGTTGCCATTTCCACTGGCGGCTGTTACCGCACAGACGATGGCGGGCAGACCTGGAGCCCGCAGAACAAAAATGTGCGCGCCGATTTCCACCCTGATAAATTCCCCGAATATGGTCAGTGTGTGCATAAGATGGCAATACACCCATCGAACCCAAATATTTTATATCAACAAAATCACTGCGGCGTGTATCGTAGCGACAATGCCGGAGAGGATTGGATCGACATTGGCGAAGGAAAACTGCCTTCGCGTTTTGGCTTTCCTATTGCGGTTCACCCCACCGACCCCAAGACGATCTACGTTGTTTTGGAAGAAAGCGATGAATTTCGCATGAGCGTAGATGGAAAATTCTCCGTCTGGCGTAGCCGTGATGCCGGAGAAAATTGGCAGAGAATGTCTGAGGGTCTGCCGGAACGCGCCCATCTCGACATTTTGCGCGAAGCCATGGCAACCGACACCTTTGAAGATGCAGGGATTTATCTCGGCTCGAACACCGGGCAGTTGTTTTACTCGCGCAACTCCGGCGACAGTTGGGAACTGCTCGCAGATTTTCTGCCGCCCATTCAATCGGTAGAAGCTGCCGTTGTTGATATGTAACTCAAAAGACTGCCTCTTTCAAAGAGGCAGTCTTATTTTGTAAAGATGTATAATCGCCCGCAATGACCTCAAAAAACCTGCCTCTCATTCTTATTGTGCTCGCCTGCATCGCCCTGACCATTTTCATCTTCCAACCAGGCTATCTCAACGCCGATGCCGTAGACCAACTCGGGCAAGCCCGCAGTGGACAATACAGCGACTGGCATCCCCCCGTCATGTCGTGGGTCTGGAGCCTGCTGGATAAGATCGCGCCAGGCGCACTTGGCATGTTCATCTTACAAGTTATTTTATTTTGGAGCGGGCTGGGTCTACTTGCCGCATTCGTCACACCGAAACCGCTGAAGCAAATCCTGATCGTGCTGATAGGTTTTTATCCACCGTTGTTCATGCTGCTCAGCGCCGTCATCAAAGACATCCTCATGGCAGCCTCATTTCTTATTGGCTTTGCCATTTTGCTGTGGGCAGGCAGGCAGCGTTCGTTGCCCCTCTTCTTTCTCAGCTTGTTCCTCATCATGTTCGGCATGCTCACCCGCCACAACGCCATCCTGATCGCGGCGCCATTATTTCTCTATGCCGGATTTATTTTTTTGGATTTAAAACCGATAAAGATCGTGCCTCTTTCCCCGCTCTGGCTTGGTCTTACCATTGGAGCCTTCTTCTTCGCCCTTGCCTTTCTCCTTGGGCGTGCATGGAGCGGGTCCATCACCAGAATCGAATCGTATCCCATCCAACAGATCATGGTCCACGACCTGACCGCCATCACCCTACGCCTCAAAACTGACTTCATTCCAGACTATCTCGCCGCCACTGAACAGCCATCTATGGGAGACTTGCGACGC
>JBDKJK010000180.1:0-3604 GCA_039796675.1 Chloroflexota bacterium | reverse complement strand
CAAAGTGTTGTTCCTCGATGAACCCACTATTGGGCTCGACATCACCGGGCAGGGACGCATTCGCGAGTTTTTGCGTGAATATAACAAGCGCACCGGCGCGACGATTTTATTGACCAGTCATTACATGGCAGATGTCACTGCTTTGTGCGAGCGTATCATTATTATCCATCACGGACAGTTGAAATATGATGGCGGTATCAACGATCTCTCGAAGAAGATCGCGCCGTTCAAGTTGATCGGTGTGATACTCGCCGATGCGGATTCGCACGACCTGAGCAAATATGGGGAAGTGGTTCAGAACGAAGAAGATGCCGAGAAGCGCTACATCCAAGTCAAGGCGGAGGAAGTGACGCGTGTCACCTCGCGACTGTTGGCGGATCTGCCCATCCACGATATCACCATCGCCGATCCTCCGATTGAGGATGTGATCGAGCAGGCGTTTAATTCTTAACCCATAAACCGCGAAGCGCGCAAAGAACGCAAAGAAAAAAACTTAGCGATCTTGGCGGTCTTCGCGGTAGAGAGAATTTGGTGAATTATGTTTTTGATCTTCAAACGACTCTGGCAAGTCAACTGGGCGGAGCAATGGCAATACCGCGCCAATTTGTTGATGTATCTGCTGTATTGGTTGGTTTCTCCCATTGTGTATCTCGCCGTGTGGACAAGCATTGCGAAGGTCAAAGGGGATGTCAACGGATTTACTCCCAACGATTTCACGACCTACTACATGATCTTGCTGATCTGCGACCAGGTTACCAGTAACATTGTCATTCATACCTTTGCCTACAAAATTCAAGATGGCTCACTTTCGGGCGAACTGGTCAAACCGATTCATCCCATGCTGACGAATGCACTGGTCAATAATGTCGCCTTCAAGGTGTTGACCATTCTGGGGCTGATTCCCGTGTGGATCATCTTGTTCTTGTTGTTCAAGCCAGATTTCAGCAGCATTACCTTGATCGGCGTTTTGCTTTCCATCCCTGTGATGGTGGTGGCATTCTTTATCGGGTATCTGCTGTCTGCCACAATCGTCTCTCTTGCGTTCTGGACAACCCGCATTTACTCCATTCATGAGTTTTATTTCGCGCTCATTCTCCTGTTCTCTGGTCAGTTTGTGCCGCTGCCACTCATGCCAAAATTGATTCAAGACATCGCGCAATATTTGCCGTTCCAGTTGTTATTGTATTTTCCCATTCAGTTGATCCTTGGCAAACTTTCAACTGATCAGATCGTGCTGGGATACATCATGTCGGGTGTTTGGCTGGCGGTGGCTGTGATCTTGTTTAACTTCGTCTGGCGCAACGGCGTGAAGCGTTATTCTGCGGTGGGAGCCTAACATGCAAACTCTCAAATTACTTTCCGCCTTCTTCAAGGTCAACGTGCAAATGTCGCTGGCATATCGCGCCGATACCATCGTCAACATTCTGCTCAACCTGATGTGGCTCGGCTGGGAGTTGCTCTCGCTCAACATCATCTTCAACAACACCGACACCCTCGGCGGTTGGGGCTTGGGTGAACTCATCGCACTGCTGGGCGTCTTCCGCCTTGTCAATACCATGATGATTGCGCTGATCTGGCCCAACACCGAAAAATTCAACCAATCCATCCGCGATGGCTCGATGGACTACACCATCCTACAGCCGGTCAACAGCATGTTCCTCGTCACCTTCTCACGCATCACCGTCTGGCGGATCTGGGACTTGGCGCTTGCCGTGGTGTTGATCGTGGTGGGCGTGAACATGGCGGGTGAAGTAACGTCCGCGCCTCAGATCCTGACCTTTATCCTGCTCGCCATCTCAGGCATGATCGTCATCTATAGCCTTTGGATCGTCCTCATCGCGCTCACGTTCTGGTTCGTCAAATTCGACAACAACGTTACCATCCTGCAAGCCCTGATGGACTCGGGACGTTACCCTGCCACCGTCTACCCGGCGTGGCTGCGCATCATCGTCACCTTCATCATTCCCATCGCGGTGGCGACAACCATTCCACTGCAAGCCTTGCGCGGCGAGTTGACTGTGATGCAGATATTCATTTTCTTAGGAGTGAGTTTGGCAAGCTTCGTGATCGCTTCACAAGTTTGGAAATCAGGGCTAAAACAATATAGCGGAGCCAGTAGCTAAATGAAAAAGGCGACCCATGGGTCGCCTTTTTTTATTTCTTTTCCAGTACCACAACTGATTTCCCATCTTCGGTTGTGAGTGTCAACTGATTGCCATTCATTGATACTTTCAATATTTTATCTGAGAGGATGCCCAGCACGGCACTTTCCTGTGCAGAAGTTTCTTCACAGAACATCATGGTCGAAACAACAGAACCAATATGGATGCTGCTGCCTTCGGAGGTATAGTCCGCGCCGAAGGAGTTGCACCCTACGGTGCCGCCGAACTTTCCATCATTGAAGTTAATGGATGTGTCCACATTTGCGACGGCAGGAGTCGGTTTGGAGGCATCACCGTAGGAGATGAGCTTCCATTCACCGGTGAGGCTGGTGGCAGTATTCGAGCAGGCGTTGAATACGAACATGGCGAGAGCTAAAAAGATAAGGGCAGGTAAGGCGGCGAGTTTCATAATTTCTTCTCCTTGATATATGTTTTTGACGCCCTCGCCCTGAAAAAGTTCCCGTAAAAAAGAACCGAGGTTTTCCTCGGTTCTTTTGGACTAATTGGCTTGATTGAACTTTGACCGGCTGTAAAGTGTGATTCCTGCCGAAGCTGAAACATTAAGCGACTCCACTTTGTCGCTGATGGGGATGCGCACCTTCATGGTGGCAGCGTTTTCGATCTCTGGCGAACAGCCATCTTTTTCGCTGCCGAATGCGAGTAGCAAGCGGTTGGAAAGCACGGCAATATCATCGATGGTTTTGTCTGCTTGCATATCCATCACCATCAGGGACTCGTTGTTCTTTTTGCAATAGTCTAAAAAGTCTGCGGTGGAGGCGGTAATCATCGGCAGGGAGAAGAGATAGCCTCGACTGGCACGGATGAGACGGCGGTCGTACAAATCCACGGGATCCATGTTGAGTAGCAGGATGCCGCCAACTCCAAGCGCAAGCGAGGTGCGGGTGATGTTGCCGATATTGCCGGATATGCTGAGGTCTTCCAAGACAACCACATCTTTTTTGATGGATTTCAACGCCTCCAACCCAATGGGTTGCGGCGTGTAGGCAATGGCAAAAATGCGCGAGATTTTGTCGTTCTCAAAGAGTTTCTTCGTGGTGCGCTTGGCTACTTCGTGAATGGTTGCACCGGCGGTGAGGTTCTTGCGCAAGGTTTCTGAGACGGTCTCTTCGCCCGCAAAATACAGTGAGTCAATCTCAACTCCGGCTTCAATGGCTTGCAAGATGTTCTCTTCATCGTCAATAATGATCTGGTTGAGTTCACGTCGCCCTTCGCGGGTGAGAAGTTTGCGAATAGGACCTGCCAGTGGATGATTGAGCGAATCTACGAGAAAGGGGTTGTTGGCTGATTGTTCTTCCATGCTGTCATCATAATCTTGTTGATGGGCAGGGTCAAGATAGTTCCTCTTGATTTAAACCCCGTTATTGCATGGTGTTGAAATGACTTAAGTTATAACCTGCAGCCAGGTCTGCTTCATGGGTGTG
>JBDKJK010000179.1:0-6470 GCA_039796675.1 Chloroflexota bacterium | reverse complement strand
CTGCACATCAGAGAAAACGGTGAAATGGGTATAATCCGCGCATGATTGAACGCATCCTGCGCGGGCTCGAGATCACGGTCCTGCTCCTCCTCCTTGCTGGGCTCACCGGCTACAGCAACCCCTCCCTAACCAACCCCATCGAAAAGGTACGCGCCTACACCCGCAGCCTCGAATTCGATTACGTCGAATGGATGGGCGCAGCCGCCGCTCTCAAATTGCGCAGCGCCTCCATATCCCTGCCGCAAACGATCAACCCAGACGAACAAAAATTGGTCGTAACTGAATATTTCCTCGTCACCCAGAGCATACTCGAAAAAGAATATCAACTCTCAATACTCTACGCCGACCCTGCTGTTACAGATAAAGAAACTGCCACACAACCCGTCCGCGACGAACTCACCGCCCTCTACGCACGCCAAAAAAAGATCGCCCCCCTGGCAGAAGCCATCCTTCAAGAACAGGTCAGCCAGGTATTGGCAGAGATCAATCTCACCGCAGGCGGTCAGCCGCTGCCAAATGTTTGGTATCACTCCACTCCCCTGCCCATGGCGCTCATCATCTCGCCGCGTGACCACATCGAACAAACCGCAAACATTTCCGTCAACACCGACCTGACCGTGGACGAACAAGTCGACCTTGAAGAGAACGTCGCCCAAGGCTTGGATGTTTCTTCCCTCGTCGTGCAGATCGGCGGCGTGGGTGTGTATCCCACCATGGTGGCACGCACCACTAACCAACCCTGGCTGTTGAGCACCATCGCCCACGAATGGATTCACAACTACCTCACCCTGCGTCCGCTCGGTCTCCTCTATGGAGGCACCCCCGAACTACGCACCATGAACGAGACCACCGCATCGATCGCCGGAGATGAAATTGGAGCCCTGGTCATCGAAAAGTTTTACCCGGAATTAAAACCCGCCGCCTCCTTGCCGACATTCGAGCTGGTCACCCTTCCATTTGACCGACCCGACCCCGAAACATTACCCCGCCCGCCCTTCGACTTCCGCGCACAAATGCATGAGACGCGCATCCACGCCGATGCCTTGCTCGCCGAAGGGAAGATCGAAGAAGCCGAAGCCTACATGGAAGCCCGCCGCCAAATCTTTCTAAAGAACGGCTATTTATTGCGCAAGATCAACCAAGCCTATTTCGCCTTCCACGGTGCCTATGCCGATGCGCCCGGCGGCGCAGCCGGTGAAGACCCCGTAGGTCCGGCGGTACGTGAGCTGCGCGCACAAAGCGACTCGCTTGCAGATTTCGTCAACACCATGTCGTGGATGTGGAGCTTCGAACAATTACAGGAAACCCTCGCGAAATGACCAGAAAATTAATGTACCTTATATTCGTCATTGCGAACCGCCGCACTTGCTCGTTGGCGGTGAAGCAATCTCCTCGTTATCTGAGATTGCTTCGGGCAAAAACAGGAGCGCCCTCGCAATGACGAAATTTACTTATATTAGTACGGTTGTAAATAAAAAAATATTATTTGCAGTGCTCTTCTTCACCAGCGCTTTTCTTTTATCTGCTTGTGCTGCACAGTCTGAAGAAGCCACAGCCACTCCATACATCGTCCCCAACCCAGTGCTTGCCTCAACGGCAACACCGTATTTTTCCTGCACCATCATCAACGCCATTCCCACTGCTCTGCCAGATGCACAATCGTTGGTGCCGCCCATCACCGAAGCAGATTTTGTGATCGGGGCTGCCGATGCGCCGGTAACCATTTTGGAATATTGCGATTTTCAGTCGCAGGGCTGTCTCGCTATGGCGCAGACGGTGGCAGAGTTGATGCGGAATTTTGAAGGCAATATCCGTTTCATCTTCCGTCCGTTGCCCTTGAGCAATGTTCTCGACAAATCAGATGCTTCTGTGTTGGCGGCGTTTGCAGCCAATGAGCAAGGCAAGTTTTGGGAAATGTATGACCTGCTTTTTGTTCGATACAACGAATGGGTCAATTTGAGCCCGGGTGAATTTAAGAGCTGGCTCACGCGAGAAGTTCCCAGTGTAGGCATTGATGCGAGTCAACTTACAGCGGCGATGAATGCCGAAGAAGCAACGAACAGGCTCAAGTCGGCACAGGAGGCGGTCACGCAGTTATCCATCCCGGCGGTGCCGATCGTACTCATCAACGGAGTCTTGCAACAATCCTATGTGTTGGATTATCGCAACATGAACGATACGGTTGGGCTGATCTTGCTGGGGCAAAAACAATTCACCGAATGCCCGCCCTTCACAGTAGATGCATCGAAGCAATACGTTGCGACTATTGAGACGGCAAAGGGAAATATTGTGATGCAATTGTTCCCAGATAAAGCGCCGCTGGCGGTGAACTCGTTCGTGTTCCTTGCAAGGCAGGGTTGGTATAACGGAGTCACTTTTCATCGCGTAATCCCCGGGTTTGCGGCGCAAGCAGGTGACCCCAGCGGAACAGGAAGAGGCAACCCGGGATATTTCTTCAAAAATGAAAGTAATGAATTACTATTCACAAAACCGGGCATGGTCGGTATGGCAAATTCGGGTCCAGATACCAACGGCAGTCAATTCTTTATCACCTTTGGTCCTGCTTCACATTTGAATGGGTATTACACGATCTTCGGGCAGGTTATCAGCGGCTTGGATGTGGCTGAACAACTCACGCCGCGTGACCCATCTGTAGGCGGGTTTTTGCCTGCGGGTGACCAGATCTTACAAGTGACGATTGAAGAGAAATAATGCAAACAAAACAAACGCATTGGGCGTCTTTGCTTATGTTGCTCGTGATCGCAACGAGCCTATTCTTCCTTTTATTGATTTCGGCTTTGCTAGGGTTTACCTCGCTGGTAGATCTATTCGCTGAAACGAGTGAAGGTGTTGACCCTGCCTCAGGGATGATCAGCGCGGTTGCCTTCGGCTTTTTAGGGGTTATGTTATTGATCTGCGGCTGGTTCGTGCTGCAAAAAACGAGAGGGCTTGAAATCGCCGATCTGCCTTTTCACTACTCTTTGCCGCAATGGTTGTGGATCTTAATTCCCGGCATTGTTGTTATTAGCATTTTGGTTGGCGGGTTGGCAACCCTGGCAGAATTGCCCTGGCTGAATTGGATCGTCCTGCCGTTGTTGACTGTGTTGGTGATTGCAGCGCCCATCGGGTTGGTCTTTGGTATCGCTTCACGCGGCATTGAGTTGGGTGCGCGTTGGAGGTTCTTTTCGATCTTCGGCTTAAGCCTGACCGTTGCGCCGATCTTGATGGTGGTATTCGAGCTGGTTATGGTGGTTTTGATCATCCTTGTTGGGGCGATTTATGTTGCGATTGCGCAGCCAGAATTAGCAAGCGAATTGGAAGTAATGGCGCTTCGGTTCAATGAGAATATAAGCCAAGAAGCCCTACTTGCCATGCTCGCGCCCTATTTGAGGAATCCGGTTCTGATCGCCACTGGCATTGGCTACATTGCCATTATTGTTCCCTTAATCGAAGAAATGCTCAAGCCGCTGGCGGTTTGGTTGTTTGCGCGCAAAATCGAATCACCAGCTCAGGGTTTTGCGCTCGGGGTCTTAAGTGGTGCCGCATTCGCTTTATTCGAAAGCCTGAACGCCAGCGCTGATGGTTCAACGACATGGGCTGTGATCGTCACTGCCCGCACCGGCACAAGCCTGCTGCATATGATGACATCTGGCTTGGTTGGTTGGGGTATCGCCTCCGCGTTTGGAGAACGTCGCATCGGGCGTTTCTTTGCAGCGTATGCGTTAGCTGTCCTCATTCATGGCATTTGGAATGCCGCCGCCGCTGGGACGGGCATTGCCGCCATCGGTGAAATGATCGGCAGACCCGAATGGGTGTTTACGGTGGCGCCTGCCCTCGTCTGCGGATTGATGACCCTCGCGATTGGGATCTGCGCCGTGCTGATCGCATCCAACCGAAAATTGCGGGCACAACCTGCTGAAGTAAAGGTAGAATCACCGGCATGAATTACTCACTCCACGCACGCGAAGGCGACCTTGCTCAACTGGTTGGTCTTACACACAAGCATTTTATTTTCATCCTGCAACCCGGTGGTGACTTTCAAAGCCACCGTGGGGTCATCAAGCACAATGACCTGATCGGCAAACCCTGGGGCTCGCAGGTGTTTAGTCACACTGGCGCGCCGTTCTTTTTGCTCCAGCCTTCGATGGCGGATATTTTGAACGAACTACCCCGCACCACACAGATCCTTTACCCAAAAGATATTGGCTATATTCTCATTCAAATGGGAATCTCTGAAGGGCAAACTGTGATGGAAGCTGGAACCGGCTCCGGGTCGATGACGATCGCCATGGCATCTGCCATTGGACCGGAAGGGAAAGTCATCTCATACGAACAAAAGCCGGATACTCAAAATCTGGCGCGTAAGAACCTCGAACGCATCGGGCTCGCCTCACGCGTAGACTTCAAGCTGCGCGACATTCAAGAGGGCTTCGACGAAACGGATGCCGATGCCTTCTTCCTTGACGTGCAAAATCCATACGACTACATCCAACAGGTGCGCAACGCCATCAAGCCGGGCGGATTCTTCGGCACGCTCGTCCCTACCTATAACCAGGTGGAGAAGGTACTCTACGCCTTGAAGAAATATGACTTCGCTTTTGTAGAAGTCTGTGAATTGCTGCTGAGATATTACAAGACCAACCCTGCCCGTCTGCGCCCCACTGACCGCATGATCGCACACACGGGCTATCTCGTTTTTGCGCGCAAGATCGAGCCGAGTGACGATCCGCGTGGGGCGGCGCTGGCGAAAGAGATCATCGGCATCGAAGAGGAGCGTTAGCCATGTTGCGACGAGCAAGACGATTATTAAGAGGCGTACCGCAGCAAGGAAGCCCAGTGCGTGCTGAATAATATGAACGATATCACCGAAGAGTTCATTCGGAATAAATTATCAGAGGTAGATCGCTCACACGCTGAGACAGATGGCTATGCTGAGATTCCGATTCACCCAGATGTTCAATTGAAATGCGCGGCAGTGCTTGTGCCGTTGGTGTTCTTTCAGAATGAATGGCATGTGTTGTACACGCGCCGAACAGACCGGGTTGAATCTCACAAGGGGCAGGTGTCTTTCCCTGGCGGCGCATGTGATGAGGGCGAAACCACGCCCGAAGAGACCGCTCTGCGTGAAGCTGATGAAGAGATCGGCATCCGCCCGCAAGATGTGAACGTGATCGGCAGATTGAGCCGCATGGTGACGATCAGCAAATTTCGAGTGACACCAGTGGTCGGGGTGATGTCTTTCCCTTATGCATTCAAAACCTCGGGGGCAGAAGTGGCACGGGTCTTTACCATGCCTTTGCAATGGCTGGCAAACCGAAATAACTATTGGGAATTTTCCATGCCCGGCTCAGACCGGAGTGTGATCGTCTATCATCCGTATGATGGTGAATTATTATGGGGAGCAACGGCAAGGATGACTGTTAATTTTTTGAAGATATTAGGGTTGATAGAGTAATATAGCCCATTGGAGTACGACCAAGCAAGGCAATCTCCAGTGCGGGCAAAGAGCAAGAATGTCCTCGCAATGACAAACGTAAGCAACAAAAAATCCGCCATCTTGAGATGGCGGATTTTTTATCTTCGTTGAAGAAATTACTTCTTTTCTTCTTCCTTCTTGCCGCGTTCCACGCTGAGCTCGGGAGAAGCCGCTTCGGCACCACCTTCGGCTCCAGCGCCAGCAGCCGTTTCTTCTTTGGTGATGGTGACCACGGCGATGGTCTCATCTTCGTCAGCAAGAATGCGCACCTTGTCTGAAACAATCACGTCACGCACGCGGATGATATCGCCGATCTGCTTGAGCAGAGCGATATCCACATTGATGCGCTCGGGCAGGTCGCCGGGCAAACATTCCACTTCGAGGCGCTCAAGGTTGTGGACGATCACGCCATTGTAATCTTTCACTGCGCCCGAAACACCCACATACGCCAAACCAACGCTGGTGCGGAGTTTTTCGTTCATATCCACTGCGAGAAAATCTACATGGGTGAGAACACCCTTGATGTAATCACGCTGGCGTTCGCGCACAAGAGCGGGGTATTCCTTGCCATCCACATCGATCGTCACCAGGCTGGAGGCAGATACTTTCGCCAATGCCAAACCGGTGCCATGTGCTTCCAACAAAATTGAGATCGGCTCAAGATGTCGCCCGTAAATCACAGCCGGAAGTTGACCTTCGCGGCGCAGAGCTTTAACCTGCTTACCAATCACATCACGTTTGGTTGCCTTCAAAACTACTTTATCCATCGTACCTAACTCCTTGGGCGCCTCTCACACGGCAACTCCGCCGCATTACCTTCGCCCGATCATAGAATTTCTGTAAAGCGGGTCATACCCGCCGAACATCCTTATTTCTTGCCGAACAACATGCGTCCCAACAGGAGCATGATACCGGCGAACAGCCCACCCACCAGCCCTGCGATCAGTGCGCCGCGTGTATCAATCACGGTGCTGACATTGCCTTCGATCTTGCG
>JBDKJK010000178.1:0-3277 GCA_039796675.1 Chloroflexota bacterium | reverse complement strand
GCGGTTGCGTTGGTTTCTTTGCGCTTCGGTTTGCGTGTGGTGACCGGGTCTCTGCAGGGTTTGGCTGCTGAAGCCAATCGCATTGCACAAGGGAATCTCGACCATCCTTTGCAGGTGACGGGGGAAGATGAAGTGGCTCAACTGCGCCGTGCTTTCGAACAGATGCGTGTTGGGTTGCAGGCGCGGCTGGAAGAGATCAACCAACTCTTGCAGGTTAGTCAGGATGTGGCATCCAGCCTGGAGATGAGAGATACGGTCAAGCCGGTGTTGGAGGCAATCCTTTCCACGGGGGCGAGTTCGGTGCGTGTGGTGCTGTCTCCTGAGGTTCTGCCCGAAACGTATGTGGAGCTATCCTCTCGTTTTGCATTGGGACCTTCGCAGGATGTTTATGGGCATCTCGATGATCATATCCTTCACCTGGCGCAGAAGCAGGAAAAGATCGTGCTTCCCAATATGGCACGTTCGCGCGAATTCTTTTTGGACAATTCGAAGATGCAGCCGCTGGCATTGCTGGCTGTGGCATTGCGCCATGAGAACCGTTATTACGGTGTGGTCTGGGCAGGCTATGACCAGCCTCGCAAATTCTCCGATGCCGATGTGCGTTTTGTGACCACGCTGGCGGGGCAGGCGGCATTAGCCGTAGCGAATGCGAATCTCTATCTGACGGTTGAAGCGTCGCGCCGTCAGTTGGAAGCGATCATTGACTCGTCGCCCGACCCCGTTATTGTGACGGATCACCGCAACCGCTTGCTGCTCGCCAACCGAGCGGCCACATCTGCGCTCGGGCAGGGCGTGGACGATACCAGCAGTGGCATGGAAACTGAAAAAGTGGTGAAGCTTAAACCGTTGCTGGCGTTGCTGCAAAGCACGACTTCTGAGAAACAATCGGCTGAGATCATTCTTTCAGATAAACGTACCTATCTTGCCACGGCTTCTCCCGTGATGGTGGAAGGGCAGCAGATCGGGCGTGTGTGCATCATGCGCGATGTGACCCATTTCAAAGAACTTGATACGATGAAGTCGGAGTTTGTGGCGACTGTGAGCCACGACTTGCGTTCCCCTCTGACGCTGATGCGCGGTTATGCTACCATGTTGGATACAGTGGGCGAGTTGAACGAACAGCAAGTGGGCTATGTCAAGAAGATCGTCACTGGCGTTGAGAATATGTCTCGCCTGGTCAATAACTTGCTTGACCTTGGGCGCATTGAATTTGGTGTTGGTTTGCAGGTGGAGAACGTCCTGGTCATGGATATTATTGAGCGCGTGACCAGCGCCCTGCAGTTACAAGCTTCGCAGAAGAATATTCAGTTGACCTTGGAACTTCCCAAAGATATGCCATCCATGGTCGAAGCTGATCAGTCGCTGTTGCATCAGGCAGTTTATAACCTGGTTGAGAATGCCATCAAATACACGCCACCTTTGGGTAAGGTGACGATTCGTACTGTATCGCAGCAAGATCATTTAATTTTTGCCATTGAAGACTCAGGCATCGGCATCCCTGAAGAAGATGTGCCGCATCTGTTCGAGAAGTTCTATCGCGGCAAACAACGCGAGGCGCGCTCACAGCCCGGCTCGGGGTTGGGGCTTGCCATTGTCTATTCCATTGCCGAAAGCCACCGTGGACGTATTTGGGTTGAGAGTATAGTGGGTAAAGGCAGCACCTTCTTCCTTCAAATTCCGCTTACCCAGCCGAAAGAGATAAAGGCATTGTAGTTGCCATATCAACAGGTTGAAAGTCCGCCGGATCGGATTCTTTGTACACGGACAAGCGCGGAAGCCACGGAAAAAGACAAAAGCTTTAAGAATCCGTCCACTCCGTGTATTCCGTGTACAAAAAGTTTTTACCAAGCGACTTTGCTACAGCCATGATATCACCCGCAAGTGGTATTCCCGAAAGAAGAATTTGTACTATAATCCAGCCTTGTCCTTCCGCGGGAAGGGCTTAATTTTTTGCCTGTTAAGTGGTACGTATGATAAATCAAGACAATAAACAAACCCCTATTATCGAAAGAACAACGGAATATAAGCCTGCACATACATGGCGTTCCTGGCTGATCGGACGTCCGCTTTCTACCGCAGATGCTGAGCACCAGACCATTGGCAAGCGAGTGGGTCTGGCGGTCTTTGCTTCAGACGCCCTCTCTTCCACAGCGTATGCCACACAAGAGATTCTTGTCATTTTAGCGGCGGCAGGGACGATGGCGTTCGGGTACGTGTTTCCGATTGCGATTGCGATCGTAGTGCTGTTGGCGATCGTATCTATTTCCTATGAGCAGACCATCCATGCCTACCCGGATGGCGGCGGCGCATATATCGTCTCGCGCGATAACCTTGGCGAATTTCCAGCCTTGATTGCTGCCGCTGCGTTGCTGACGGATTACATCCTGACGGTGTCTGTGTCGATCGCTTCAGGTGTGGCACAGCTCGTCTCGGCTTTCCCGAACCTTTATGAATTGCGCGTGCCGTTGGCGATCATCTTTATTCTCTTTATCATGCTTGTCAACTTGCGTGGTGTAAAAGAGTCCGGGTCGGCATTTGCAGTTCCTACCTATTTTTTTATTGCAGTGATCCTGATCATGATCACCACGGGCTTGTGGCGCCTGATCACCGGCTCGCTGGGAATGGTCATTGACCCGCCCGAGGTGGAATTCCATGGAGATGCGATCGCAGTCATTACTCCATTCCTTCTCCTGCATGCCTTTTCAAGCGGTACAGCAGCACTCACCGGTATTGAAGCCATTTCGAACGGTATCACAGCATTCAAGGAGCCGCGCAGCAAGAATGCGGGCATCACCTTGGTGTGGATGTCGGTGATTCTGAGCACCTTCTTCCTGGGCATTTCGTTTATTACCAATTACATTCATGCGGTTCCATCCGAAACCGAGACTGTCATTTCGCAAATCGCCCGCACGATCTTTGACGGACGCGGCACCATGTACTTGCTCGTCATTTCCGCCACAACGGTCATCTTGATCATGGCGGCAAATACAGCTTTTGCAGATTTCCCACGCCTCGGTGCATTGATCGCCAAAGATGGTTTTATTCCACGCCAGCTTGCCTATCGTGGCAGCCGACTAGTGTATTCGCGAGGTATCGTCACTCTGGCAGTGATCGCGTCGATTTTGATGGTCGTGTTTAGTGCAAGCGTTACTCGTCTCATCCCCTTGTATGCCATCGGCGTGTTCTTGTCCTTTACTCTTTCGCAGGGCGGCATGGCATTGCGTTGGTGGAAGAGCGGCAAACTCAAGCCTGGCGAGCAAAAAGTTGAACGCGGTTC
>JBDKJK010000177.1:0-5273 GCA_039796675.1 Chloroflexota bacterium | reverse complement strand
ACAATGCATTGATATAGGTGGGTACATTTCCTTCAAAATCGAGATAGAAGTTGACCATCATTTGGTCAATAATGAATTCATGCCATGCACCACGGATATCTGTCACACCGAAGAAGCGCATGTGTTGCCCCCAAATGCTCAGCGTAACCAACAGGATAACAACGGCAAACAAGAAACCAAGAACATATTTTGAGTTGATTTTTACAGTGGGTGATGTATTAGTCATAACAGCCTTCGGTGTGGATTATATCGTCGAAACTGAATCAGGTATCGGCTTTGTTAAGAGGCGGGGACAATCACTGTACGGATGTCGTTGCCAAAGTGTTCCAAGTCATCGAGCACGGCGTTGATCGCATCTGCATCCAAGGGCACAGTGCGGCTGACAATGTTCGATGTGTTGAGTATTTTTTTACGAGCCATTTCTACAAGTGTTGGAAGCTCCTGCAAATGATGGTCGTTCGAGCCGATCAGTTCCACTTCATTGCCTAGAAGCTCAGTGTACGTTTGAATTTCGAGAGGCTTATTTGCCAGACCCACGATCACAACCCGTGCCATCACACCGGCTGCTTGCAGCGCTTGTTTCATAGTTTGCGGCAGACCGATCATTTCAATGGCAACATCCACGCCTTTATTTTTTGTGAGGCGTCTTATCTCGGCAACAGGGTCAGACTCTTTAGCGTTGATAGGAATGGCACCATGTTGTTTGGCGAGGATTAATTTTTCAGAATTGATATCTACCGCATAAACTTCGACGGCACCGAAAGCTTTCGCGAGTTGAATGGCAGACTGACCGAGTCCGCCTGCGCCGAAAATTGCTACTGTTTCACCAGCCTTGAGGCGGCTCTTGCGCAGCGCATGGAAGGATGTGGCACTGGCACACATCAGGGTTGCGCCCTGCTCGAATGGGATTTCATTAGGCAAGTGAATCGCATTGCGGGCAGGTACAGCAATGTATTCGGCATAGCCGCCATTGGTGTAATGACCGATCATCAATACTTTTTCGCAGAATTGATCGTTGCCCGTGGAGCAGTGATAGCAATCGCCGCAGGAGAGGTTGTAATGCAGGCAGACACGATCTCCAACGTTAACATTGCTAACCTGCGCGCCGATTTTTTCGACCACACCTGCTACCTCATGCCCCAAGGTAAGCGGAACAGGTCGCACCGCAGAGATCCCTGCACGATAATGTGCATCAGAATGACAAATGCCCGCGGCTTTTACCTTGACCAAAATATCGCGATCTCCGATCTCGGGCATGGGAATTTCTTGCATTTGTAACGGCTGATTAACACCGATAAATCGAACGGCTTTCATGGCTCCTCCGGGTTGAGTGGTATGAGAGGGATTATAAAGGAAATGAAAAATCTCCTGAGTTCTCAGGAGATTTTTTTTGAAAATTTATGGGTTGAAATTAGATTTGCAACCCAATATCAAAGACCGCAGAATATCCAGATCCACTCTGTGCCACATTTAACAACAACTGACTGCCGCCATTTCCAAAGATGCCATCGCGCTCATTGCGAGTGTTGCGTTCACCGCGTTGGTTATACGGCTCCTGCAAATACGCTTGATCGGTGAAGGTATCGTCGAAGAATAACTGTGATGTGAAATCATACCCATTAATGCGAATCTTGAAATGAATATGCACAGTGCGCCCCGGGTACCAACCCGGATAAATAGTGACAAATTTTGCTTGTCCGTTTGAGTCTGTAATTTGGTAGCCGCGCAGGAATTTTTTACCTTGGGCGTCTTCCACATCAGAGTACACCCCAAAGGCATCGCAGTGCCAAATATCTACCTGTGCATTTGGTAATACAACACATCCATTGGAGCTGACTTGTGAGACGTTAAAGGTCAATTCCAACGGTGTGCCACTAGATACGGCTCCGTCACTTGGGTCTGTGCGGATATCCATGCGGTTTAGCATTTCATCCACAAAATAAGGTCCTTCAGTCATCTCTGGTCTAACCACACAGGCAGGTACAGGAATACTTCCTGAAGTGACTGTCGCTGTTGACAGGGTTTCGGGCGTGGCGGCTATGTTGGTTGCGGTTGGTGATAATGTTTCGATCACATTTGGCGCACAAGATGCCACCAAAGTTGCCGCGCTACCGAGCCCTAAAATTTTGAGCACATCTCTGCGGGTTAAGATCGTTCCAATCGGTTTGTCGTCGTTATCCATCATACTCTCCTCATTAAGTTTTTCCAAGTTTATCCAACTGAAATAATAACCATATGAAGAAATTATGTTTTTGTTGTGAGCCTTACCAATACTTTTTCATCAGTTCACCAACCCATTCCGGCTGACGGACCTCTTCCCTTGGCAAAAACTCGCGCATAACCGGCTTGATATCAAGGATGGGCGTCCCGTCTACGGCATCTAACCCTTGCACATGGAGTTGACGACCTTCGCGCTTCAATACTTTGACGATGGTTGCCCCCAGCCTATTCGGGCGATTCTTGCCCCGTTGGCTGAGAATCCCTACTTTTTTCCATGCTGGGTTGTTGCGTGGGTGGCGTGCTCCGGTTTCGATCTTTGAGTCTGCTACAAGGTGAAAATAGTAAAGGATTTCTGCGTGAGAGAAATCGTCAATGCCATCTAACGCTTCATCGGGTATGGATGCGTCCAGTTCGATCATAGAAACAACACTACCCCAATGGTCATCCTCTACTTCGGTGCGCATATTATGAACCGTAGCGATAGAATGGAGTTGATATGCCATATTAATTACAGCTTCTGAATTGTGTCGCCTTGCTTCACATCGCCGCTCTGAATGATCTTTGCGTTGATGCCGCGCATGCGTAACGGCTTATTCTCTGCCATACTGATAAATTTCAAGGCATCCACACCAAAGCGGGCAGAGAATTTCTTGCAGCCGTTGTGTGGGAGAGAGCTCACCTCCACAATGGCAGAGCCAATGGCAAGCCGAGACCCGGCGGGAATGTTTTCTTCGCTCAAGTCAAAATCTACAAAGAATTGGTCACCAGCTAGTGCCCAACGCGATTCGTCTTGGGTGAGGGCATGAATGACTCGTGAGTTCATCAAAGTGATCTCAGCCTCAGGGTTGGCAGAACCGTCTGGCATAGAATCGCTGCCACGTTGACGCCAGTTATCACCTTGTAAGCCTTCTGAGGGAAGCAGCCGCCCGTGTGAAACGATCTCGCGTTCTTCTACTGTAGGTCTACACACGATTAGCTTTACACTGCCTGAGTCTTTGGGCGATCGTTGAATATGATTAAGTTGAGACTGTAAGTGTTCTACATTAAGATGTGTTTGCATATGATTACCTCTGAAAATTACCCAAACTTTCACCATGGGTGTTTGATGATTTTTAATTCCTGTTCGCCCAAAATTCCTTGGCAAAAATCTCTTTCAACTCGAACATGTTGTTGAATGGAATGGCTCCCGTATCTTTTAGCTGTTTGGCTGGTGTAAATGCGGCGTGTCCATATACTCGCATCCCTGCTTGTACGGCAGCCGTTACACCGGGAATGCTATCTTCTATTACAAGACAATGGGCAGGTGGAATTCTAAAAGAGCGTGCAGCCGCAAGATAGACATCAGGCGCTGGTTTGGGGTTGGAGACTTCCAAACCGCTGAAGATGGCGTTGCCGAAAAAGGTTGTGAGACCTGAAAGTTCGAGCCGAAGATTCACCTCCTCCCGGCTCCCATTTGAAGCCACACACACAGGGACGGGCAAGCTTTTCAGCAACTCATGTATGCCTTGAACAGGCTGCAATTTTTCTCTCGTAAGGACCGCAAGACGTTCAGTAAACGTTTGCTGAAAACCCTGCGGTGGCACCCAATTCAATTCCTGCGCCGTTGTTTTAATTCGATCTGGCAGCGTAATGCCAGAAAACTTTTGCAGATAGGTGGTTTCATCTATATCAAAACCATGTTCCCGTATCATTTCAACAAACACCTGATTTGCCAAGGGCTCACTGTCTACCAGCACACCATCGCAATCGAAAATAACAAGCTCAAAAAGTTGAGATTTCATCGAGGCGAGATTATACCTGTTCGTAAATAAAAACTTGAATTCCATGCTGCCAAAACACAAAACGAGTCAGGTCCAGATGCGTTTTGTGTTCCTTGACGTTTTACATGTCGTTACGGTAAATGATACTGGATCAAGAGCTTAGGGCGACTATCTGAAGAAACAGATGAAATCAGCGACATTGTTATTGTTATCATCCACCGAGAAGCATAGGCGCAATTGGGTAACACCTGTGCGGTTGACATACAACTTCCCACCGTTGTTGAAGCGCGCGCGGGTATTTTTCAGTCTCTTGATATGCCGTTGGCACAGTCGCTTGCACTTGCTGATTCGGGAGTCACTTTGCAAATATTAGGAGCCTCGATATAGGCAAGAGATGCATTAAATGAATCCTTAAGAATTGCAATGCAGGTAGGCGATGCACGCTGTGAAGCGTATGCATTGTGTATGTTATCGGTCTACCTGCGCTTTGAAAAACAATATGTAGATGCTTTATCGGTAAACAAACGCGCACTTGAAAAAACGTTAAAGTTGGGAGATCGAATCAATAGTGGACAGGTGTTTGTGCAAATGGCAGTTCTTGCAAATGTGCTTGAAGACTACCCTCATTCGGGAGAGTATGCTAACGAAGCTTATAAGTTTTTTCACTCTCTTGGTGGGGAATATCAACTCCCGTTTCCGTTGCGATTACAGGGATATGCTGCTTTACATTCCAGAAATCTGGAATTAGCACGAACCTACTGTGTTGATAGTATAAAACGGAATTATGCTCTGGGAGGTATACATGAAGTTGGGGTTATTGCCGGGTGGCTTTTGCTGGCTGAGATCGAATATAAAACCGAGCGGACTAACATTGCAAATACTTTGGCAAATTATATATTTGAAAAACATGCTGAACTGTCGCTTAAGTTTTAAGAACCAGACGAAAGGTCTTTTGCGCGATTGTAAGATAATAGTGATTGAGAAAGCTGGGAACTGATTTCAATCTTGAACAATTAATCCGTGAATTGTGATCGTTCATGAGTGGAACTTCCCTTACGATTTTCTGCATGCAAAAAAGTAATTTACCGATAAGTCTCTTTGACTTTAAGACATTTCACACCAAAAACATCATTTTGGTGTGAAATGTCTTTACTGATTTATGGAATAAAATATTGAACAATCAATCTAGGGCGCTCGTTACCTTCGCCATCTCCACTAAAAATTCTTAAGGTGTCTGCTTCGGCATCGTTATCATCATCTATTGTAAAACGTAGACGAAACTGTGTAATCCCA
>JBDKJK010000176.1:0-9232 GCA_039796675.1 Chloroflexota bacterium | reverse complement strand
AACGAATCGGGCTATCACGAAGTATATACATCCGACGGCAAGCATTATCACTCGCGCGTCGTGCTCGTCACTACGGGTGCATCGTATCGCCGTTTGGAAGTACCCGGTGAAGATGACTATATTGGTGCTGGCATTCACTTCTGTGCCACCTGTGACGGTCCATTTTACAAAGGTGCCAAAGAGATCGTCGTAGTTGGCGGCGGGAACTCTGCTGTGGAAGAAGGCTTGCATCTGACCCACTTCGCCGAACAAGTGACCTTGCTCGTACGCGGCGACAGACTCACGGCAAGTCAGATCGCCATTGAAAAGGTGAATGAGCCTTCTTCAAAGATCAAGGTGCAATACAACACCAGCGTAGATTCATTCGATGGTCAGGATTCAAAACTAAAGGTAATTAAGACCCGTAACCTGGTCACCGGCGAAAGCGGGGAAGTACATCCCGCTGCAGCATTCATCTTCATTGGTCAACAGCCGAATAGTGAGTTCATCAAAAGCTATGTTCAAACAGACTTATACGGCTTCATTCTTACCGGACACGACTTGAGCCACAAAAAAACGGATTCACAGAATCAACCGCTTGCCTTTGAAACCAGCACACCCGGCATTTTTGCCGCTGGCGATGTGCGCCATGGCAGTGTTAAACAAGTGGCATCTGCGGTGGGCGAAGGCGCCGCCGCGTCGATCTCGATCCGCGAATATTTGCGCACATTGTAAAGCGGAGTACATCCTCCTTTGGAAAAGGTAATTAATGGCACTAACGTCACAACCGTAGACGAAGTACATTAAACCCAACATCACTCTGGAGGAACCATGACCACTCCAATCATCACATTTTACGGTGCCGATTGGTGCGGAGATTGCCGCCGCACAAAACGCTTTTTAGATGAGCAGCAAATTTCATATCATTGGGTCAATACCAACGAAAACAATGAAGCCGAAGAATTTGTGAAAGCAAAAAACAATGGCAATCGTGTCATCCCTACCATCATTTTTGAAGACGGGTCGCATTTGGCAGAACCTTCGAATTCTCAACTCGCTGAGAAATTAAACATCGCATTGCAATCTACCTAAACACCCTCAAAAGTTAAAACGCATACATGGGTATAATTCTATGTATGCGTTTTAACTTCTTTAAACAGTCAGACATTCCAGAGCGCTATCGCTCCAACTTCATCAACCTCTACCTCGATATTGCCTGGTTCGGCGTGCTCAGCGGCACCGCCGTCAACTTTCTAAACGTCTACGCCACACGCCTTGGCGCAAGCGGATTTCAGATCGGTTTACTCAACGCCGTCGGCGCGGTCGTCAACCTCATGCTTGCCATCCCCGCCGGAAATTGGATCAGCAAACGTCACACAGGCAAAGCCGTCTTTTGGTCATCGGTGCTTTTCCGCCTCGGCTACTTTTTATGGATTCCCCTTCCCTGGCTCTTCAACGAAGCCGGGCAGGTTTGGGCGCTCATCATCATCACATTGTTGATGGCAATTCCGCTCACGCCATTAGGTGTCGGTTTCAATGCACTCTTCGCCGAAGCCGTGCCAGAACAATATCGCGCTCGCGTGGCAGGCACACGCAACATCACCTTCGCGATTGCCTATGTGCTCTCCTCCCTCCTCGCTGGCTTTCTGCTTGAAACCATCCGCTTCCCCAGCGGATATCAGCTCATCTTTTTGATCGGAGCCATTGGCGCAGCGATTAGTAGCTATCACCTCTGGCATGTCAAACCTCTTTTGGATGAAACCCCCGCGCCTCAACCTCCGCCGACACCTGCCTCAACCACCCAAAGCGATTCTCCCCGTGAGTCTGCCTCATCGCTGCGCCTTGATATTTGGAAGACCCCATTCGCCGCCATCCTGACTGGGTTATTGTTCTTTCATTTTGCGCAATATATTGTCACCCCGCTATATCCAATCGCCTTTGTGCGGCAACTGCATTTAAACGATACGCAGATTGGCAATGGAACCGCATTCTATTATCTGAGCGCCATGTTTGCATCGACCCAATTGAACAAAATCGTGGGTCGTTTTGGCAACAAACGTGTCACCGGGTATGGTGTGCTGGGTATGGCGTTATATCCGTTCATGCTGGCAATTGCCGAAAATGTAACCCACTTTTATGCGCTCTCCTTCCTCAACGGCACGATCTTCGCCATGGTCAATGGCGCCTCTGCCAATTACATGTTGGAACGCATCCCACCCAATGACCGACCCTCTCATTTGGCTTGGTACACCATCGTATTAAATTTCGCCATCTTATCCAGCTCGCTGCTTGGTCCCCTCGTTGCAGATCAAGTGGGGCTAACCATCGCTCTTATTTCGTTTGGCGTGCTGCGTGTGCTGGCAGGTCTTTTCCTGCTCAAATGGGGCTAGCTTTCCATGTTAAAATCACTCCGTGACTGACGACATTAAAATCATTGCATCCAACCGCAAAGCCGGTTTTGAATACACCCTGCTCGAAAGATTCGAAGCGGGTATTTCCCTGCAAGGCTCAGAGATCAAATCCATCCGCGCCGGGCAGATCAGTATTCAAGAAGCGTATATAGACGTGGAAAACGGCAAGGAAGCCTGGCTGCTTGAAGCGCACATCGCCCCCTATGAACAGGCTGGGAAATACTTCAATCATGAGCCGCTTCGTAAACGTCGCCTGTTGCTGCACAAAAAAGAGATCCGCGAATTGTGGAACAATGTGCGCATCAAGGGCATGACCATTGTCCCTTTAAAAGTCTATTTCAAAGATGGGCGCGCCAAACTTGAAATCGCCCTCGCCAAAGGCAAGAAAGCCTACGATAAACGCGCCGCGATTGCAAAGAGAGATGAAGCGCGGGACAAAGAAAGAGCAATGAGAGTTCGGTGATTTCTTTCTTCTTTCCTCTTTTCATCAATGGGGAAAGAAGAAAGAGGAAAGAGGAAAGAAGTAGTTTATGCCTCCCTCAACCATAGGTGGAATCAATTTACTGCCCGACCCTGAAAAGCGGGCGATTTACGCGAAATACATCCCCCAAGCTTTGTTGGAAAAATATGAACTGCCTCCACTCACATCAGCAGCAGGATACAACCTGCTGCAATTCCGTTTTGCCAATGGCTCTACCGATGTGGAGATGCGCTTGTGTCACAAAGTGGATTTCCCAGACCCAATCTTATATGCCCATCTGACCGACACCATGAATGGACAAATCCATGTTCTGCTGTACATTCTCAACGACCCAGACTCTCAGCGCTATAACGTGGACAAAATGCCAGACGGTTCGCCAACCCGCTTTGGGACGTTGAAGCGAAACCTTGAGGCAGAGGCAGAGGCTTGTGAGGCTGGGCTGGCACCGGGTCAGGTGCGACGCGGGCTCAGAATGTTAGGTCCAGCCATTGAAGCGTTCGAAGACTTCATCGTCTCATTGGGTCATGAAATGTACTTTATCGAGCCGTTGTATTATCACAATGCGGTCATCTTTGAACGCTATGGGTTTTCGTATCAAATGGGCAAACGCCTGATGGACAGCATCCACACAGGCTTTCAACCCGGCGGCGATTTACACGCCCAACTGGATGGTTCGAATGCCTTCCGTAAAACAGAAGCCGCCGAGAGCATTCGCAAACGCTCCTGGGCGATTCACGACGGCATTCTCGGCGAGCCTTTTACCAATGTGACCATGTACAAACGCGTGGGTCACAGTGCGGGCATTGACACGACAAAAGGATGTACGTGGTAATTAAGCCTTACTAGTGCCTGTGCCAAATTTGCGGAAGAAGAAGATTGAAATTCCAGCTGCTACAAAATAGGCAAGAAAATAAACGAGACCAAACGGGTGTTCGCTGAAATTGAAGAGCGGGAAATATGCGAACGCCGCAATGGTGATGATAATAACCAACCCAAACGACAGAAAGCTATAGTTCAAGAACGGAGCGCGATTCTTCTCGAAAATCAAAGGCAGCATGCCAATGGTGAGCGAGAGGAAGAAAGCGCCGAAGCTGCGCAAGGTGAGGGTGGTCATGGCTTCGGGAAATACCTCGCCTGTGGTGATCGGCGCACCGGCTTGAACGCTCATGCCGTAAATACCGATAAAACCGACAAAGAGCACGAAGCTGGCGGCAATTCCGCGCATGAGGCTGGTCATTGGTTCAGAGGCTTTCCACGCCGGGCGGACTCGCAGCCAGTCGGCAATGCCAATCACTGCTGCAAGAGCATTCACACTGATCGCTGCAACATACGCCATAGCCACGGGGTAATCTAAATTGAGCTTATCACGGAAAGAGACAACGATGAATCCTTCTAGCAAGCCAAAGGACCAGAGATAGGACAATGATGGGTAGACCATTTGCCAGTTCCAGCGGCGAGCCGTGAAGAACGCCAGCCAAGAATTGCCAAGGCACCAGGCACCGATGGTCATGGTCATGAAGCCAGTCACATTCCAGGCAAAGATTGGGGCTTGTTGTTCCGGTTGAAAAAATAGGACTCCTCCAATGACGGCATAAAGAGCAGCAAGCAGATAAGTGAACAGACGAGACGTATTTGTAAGCATAATTCTCTCCTATATAAAGTAACGAACCAAGATTATAAACACTGAATGGTCTATTAAGTTTTTACCCCAAAGGGATCATCTGCTTCGCACGAAAATGTCTTGCTATTCCACGTACTGAGCGTAGCTTTCGCCCAAGAGCTTCTCTAAATACGGTGTGACTTGCCAGAAGCTTTTCAGGTTTTTATACTCTTCCAACCAGCGCGGATTCTTGCCGGGCGCAGCCACCTTCACCGAGCGAATCATCAGATTTTTGGCGGTATGCTCGATGGGCACGAATTGGGTCACATCGGTGCGATAGCCCATGATGCGCAACAAGGTGGCACGGAAGGTATCAGTAAGAATATCGCCCATACGCTCGAACAAGATGCCATGACTCAGCACCGAAGCTAGCGGTGTAGGCGCAGGGACCTGTGCCATTTGCACTTGCAAGTCATGCTGGCAACATGGCGCGCAGACGATAACTTTGCTCTCCCAGCGGATTCCTTTGGCAAGGGCATCATCCGTGGCAGTATCACAAGCATGAAGAGCAACGACAATATCAGGCGTGGACTCAGGCACAAAGTCTCCGATGGTGCCGACTTTGAACTCCAGTTGACTCCAGCCAAGCTTTCTGGCTTTTTCCTGATGGCGTGCGATCAAGTCCGCTTTGATATCCACACCGGTGACGTGTGCATCTAATTTTAGAATTTCATGCAGATAGTAATAAACGGCGAAGGTCAGGTAGGCATTGCCGCAGCCAAAATCCACCACGTGGACAGGTTTGCCAGTGAACGTTTCAAGCGCGTCGCTTTCATCCACCAACCGCAGAAACTCGTTGATCTGCGTGTACTTGCGCTGCATATCGGCTTTGATCCTGCCATCTTTGGTGAGGATGCCCACCGCCTCTAAAAACGGTTTGGCATTCTCGGCAGAGAGCAAGCGGCTCTTCTCGCGGTTATGAGACATGTCCACCACGGGCAATGCTGTCGGCGCGGACTTGCGCTCATTGATCAATGCCTTACCCTTCTTCGAGATATTGACCTGCAAACTGCCAGTGGTGCTTTCTATAAAAATATTGCGGAAAGGCAACGCCAACACCTCGTCGATGCGGGCGGAGGCTTCTTCAAACGTGTAATTCTTGGAAATATCCTTCTTCTCATCGAAAAAGGAAAACTGCAAGTGGATTTCTCCCCTCAACTCCACCGGGCGGACGATGACCTTGATCCACGGCATCTCTGCGCCTTTTTGCTCGCCCGTAAATTGCGCGCGGATAAATGTATCGCGGGCGAGAATCCGCGAACGAACTTTGTCAGTGTAGTTTGATTCCATGATGGGATTATACGACACTCAACTTACTAACCATAAGGTGATAGTCACTTTAGAAGTGACTGTCACCTTATTCATGTTGAGTAATACCATTATCATCTATCAAAATGGCTATGCGATACTTATAGACATCAATTCCCACTACTAGTTACGATCAATCCTATTTGATAATCCCCTGTTTTGATCTCATCCTCAAACCGTTGTGGAAATGGCAAAATGCGTTTTATTCTGACGATGTATCCATCCTGCTCTATGCGGGTCGTCATGCCTTGAAAATCCATATCAGGGACGATGCCATTATTGTCGGTAAATGTATTGAAGCTCAAGTCCTGTGATGCATTTGCGCTGGATTGAATGGAGGTTTGCACAATAACCGGTCCGCTTTCTGTGCATTCAATATCCAGCGGACAGCGCCCATCACTGGGAACACCGATCAAGGTCAAGGTTAAATCTGTGCCCGAGATCTGGGCAGACTGCCCAACGCTTAGAATAAACTCTTCGCCTTCTTGGGCAGAGATCGCAGGCAATGGAGTCGCAGGCTGGCAGGCTGTTAGCATCAATAGACATATCCCGGCAATGATTCGCCTCATTATGGCGTTAGTGGCTGGAATACGTTTGTAGCTCATTGTTTCTCCTTAGAGACCTTTTTGTACACAGAAAAGAACGGATTCTTAATGATTTTCCATGAGCCTCCGTGCAATCCGTGTGATCTGTGGTTAATACATTTACCCAAAGCGACTCAAGGCTTTATAAATTGCCTGCGCACCAAACTCAATTGCCGCTGCGGGGACGCGTTCATCGGCGGCGTGGATGGTGTTGGCAAAATTGAAGTCATCTGGCAGGGGCATGGGCAAATAGCCATAGGTTTGAATGCCGATCTGCGAGAAGAAGCGTCCATCGGTGACGCCGCTCAAGATCAATGGAACCGGAATGCCTTCAGGGTCGGCTTCTTTCAAGATGCCTGCCAGCGTATCGAAGAGTGACATATCCGGGTCGGCGGGACCGGGGTCGAATTGCAGGACGTCCAATTGCACATCGCTGCCGACGATGGCGCGAAGTTCACGAAGCATATCTTCGGGAGTCTGTCCGGGCAAAAGACGACCATCCAACTCTACCGACGCTTCGCTGGGAATGACATTGATCTTGGTACTGCCATGCAAGATCGTCGGGCTGACGGTGTTACGAAATAAGGGATAGAACGTCCGCCCGCGAGCGCCGAGAGTCTTGAGCACCAAATCTGTCAGCGTGGGATTGGTCAATTGTTTGAGGATCAAGCCTTGAAGTCCGCCCAGAGCCGATGCCATGGCTTCCACCATCAACTTTGCAGAAGGGGTCACATGCACAGGCAAGTCATTCTCATCCAACGCTTTTAGGAATTTCGCCAACTTGGCAGTTGCGCCGCTCTTCTCCGGCATCGAGCCGTGACCGCCCTGTCCGCGAACGGTGGCTTTCATCCAACAGACTTGTTTCTCAGAGATCATGATGGGATAAAAACGTTTGCCGCCAATGGTTAACGTAAAGCCGCCGAATTCGCCGATGGCATGTTTGATATCTTTGAACAGGTCGGGATGTTCCTCCACTAAAAATTTTGCGCCGTAATCGCCGCCCGCCTCTTCATCGCTGACGATTGCCAGCACAATATCCCCAGGCGGGTGCAACCCCTCGGCATTCGCACGCAGGAATGCCGCCACCATCATGGCAACGCCGCCTTTCATATCTAAAGCACCGCGCCCCCACACATATCCATCAATCAGTTTGCCTTCGAAGGGAGGCTGCTGCCAGGGTTGATTCTCAGTGGTGACCACATCCACATGCCCGTAAAGCAATAACGGCGGAGCCTTGCCTTCGCCCGGAAGTCTGGCGATCAAGTTCGGTCGATTTGGGTCTTTGGCAAGCAAGGTAGATTCAATTCCGGCCTCACTCAACAAATCGCGGATGTAGCCCACACAAGCCGCTTCATGCCCCGGCGGATTCGTCGTGTTGAACTGAATCAACCTCTGCAAAATTTCGACCGGGTGTTCGTGCATTTTTTTCTTCATCATGGCAGGCTCCCAAAGGTCAATACATTTTTTAGAAAACTTAATATCCGGTTTGATTATATGACAATTGAATGTGTTAAATAAAACGACCACGTTTTCACGTGGTCGTTCTAGTAGCGGGGACAGGACTTGAACCTGTGACCTTCGGGTTATGAGCCCGACGAGCTGCCACTGCTCCACCCCGCACCGGTTAGTAGAGCCCGCCGATATTACCAAGTAACGAAAGAAAAGTCAAGCGAAAACCTAAATCCTTTATGGTTCACCTCACCCAAACATCCATTTCTCAGCATAGTTTTACAATTTCATGGCAAAACAGCCGTACTGATATAATACCTCTCACATCGTATTAAACTTTCAGGGATATCATTCGCAGAATTCTTATTGCGTACATTACACAAGAAAAGGTAATTTCAATGGATTCGAACAAAAACTGGCTCGACCGTCCCATCCATCCCAGCCTGCCCGCAATCACAACCGAAGTGATGATCTTTGCCTTCATCATTCTGGCAGCCATCTTCACCCGATTCTACGATCTCGGGTCTCGTGTGATGAGCCACGACGAAAGCCTGCACACCTATTTCTCCTGGCTCCTCTATCGTGGACAAGGCTACGAGCATTCCCCCATGATGCACGGTCCGCTGCAATTCCATTTGATCGCGCTTTCCTATTTCCTTTTCGGCGCCAGTGATTTCACCGCCCGCATCCCTGCCGTGATCTTCAACCTGATGAGCATATGGATGGTCTGGTATTGGCGCCGCTTTCTTGGTCGTACAGGCGCGTTGATCGCAGGCGTCTTGATGGTCATCTCGCCATTTATGCTGTACTACGGCAGGTACGTCCGTGAAGACCCCTATCCCGTTTTCTCCGGAATCCTCATGCTGTACGCCATCTTAAGATACTTCGAAGTCGGCAAACCAAAACATCTCGTAATGGTTGCAGCAGCCTTAGCCATTCACTTTCTCGCCAAAGAGACATCTTTCATATACACTGCACAGGCGCTCATTTTTCTGGCAGTTTACTTCATCGTCAAAGTCACCCGTAAGCCGTGGAATGAAGCCTCTTCAGATTACCGCACCTTCATTATTTCCCTCATCCTCACTATCCTACTCGCCGGGTTAGCAGGCGGAATCTACCTCACCACTCGCCCAGCAGATGCACTCACTGGAAGCGAAACCGCCGTCCCAGTTGACCCCAACGCTCTAGCAGCGCCTCTCGACTCGCCCCAGCCTGTCTCTTCAACCTTGGTCACCGTCTTCGGGATAGCCGCCGCTATCGCGCTCGGAGTAACTGCCTTCTTCCTTATCCGTGGCTACACCTGGGAAAAACTCCGCAACGAACGCTCCTTCGACCTGTTGATGGTATTCGGCACCATCGT
>JBDKJK010000175.1:0-3864 GCA_039796675.1 Chloroflexota bacterium | reverse complement strand
GATAAATTGCTTATAATGCTGTTAGTTGAAATATTTTGAACTCGGAGGTAAAGACCATGACAACCAATAAATGGGGCGGGCTCGCATCCTTCTTAATGGCAGTGTCGTTCGTCGTTGCGCCGTTGATCTACTTGACTGGAAATACACGCAACACCCTCGGAGTCTTTGCATACGGACTAGCTGACTTTCTTTCTGGTCCAATTGTATCAGCCAGCCTTATAACTGTAACCTACGTGCTTCGAGAAATCATTGGCAAGAGTGCCCATCGGCGCATGGACCTAGCGCTTCTGGCATCTGTTCTTTCAGCAGCGGGCATGACGGCGGTCGCTTTCATCCGCGCATCTAATCGTCAATACCATTTGATGCACCCTGAGCTGAATTTGGAAAACTCCATCATCGTTCTAACCATTTGGACAACCCTGGTGACAGGCATGAACGCAGTCGGGTTTCACTTCATGGGATGGATGTTCATCCTGCTCGGTTCAGCCAATGGGACATCACGCCTCTTTCCCCGCCCGCTAACTGGTTTCTATTTACTGGCAGGAGTCTCATCCCTATTCGTTTATCTGCTCCCCGAGATCGAAGGACTTGCCATATTACTTGGCATTATCATAAATATCTGGCAGGGAATTTTGCTATGGAGGTTTGATTCCCACACGTTTCCCCAGCAAGGTTAATTCAACACACGAATTCATCTCAACATATCAGCATCCGAAAGGTCGGCACCATGCGCAAACTGATCGTCAGCAATTTTCTAACATTAGATGGCTTGTACGAAGGCAAAGACAAAAACATCCACTCGTTGTATGACTACTATCACAAAGACTACCACGGAGATAATCGTTTCGATTTCTACAATGCCGAACTACTGCGTGCAGCAGATTTCCTGTTGTTAAGCCACAGCGCATTTCTTGGCAACAAGGATTATTGGACGAGCGTGCCCAACGACCCCAAAGCCACCGAGATCAGGCGCGAAACAGCAGGACTCTTCCAATCCATTGAGAAGCTCGTCATATCCGATAAATTGACCGATGCAGAGTTGGCTCCCTGGGGGAATACGCGCATCATCCCAAGAAAAGAGGCGTATAAAGAAATTGCCGCGCTTAAACAACAAAGCGGCAGAGACATCCTCGTGATCTTAAGCCGCCTGCTTTGGAACGACCTGCTCGTGCATGATCTGGTAGATGAACTTCACCTTACGTTTTTCCCATTAATCGGCGGCACAGGCACACCCATCTTCGAAGGGCGTCCGCCTGTCTCGCTCAAGTTGCTCGAAACACGCACCTGGCAAGGGTCAGGAAACATTCTCACACGCTGGCAAGTTAGCCGCGCAGAGTCAGAATAACCTAAGGAGATCGAATTGAACGATCATGATGATGAACTCATCCGATTTGAAGCAGAGGGCGCCGCGCCGCTGCCAAATATGGCAGACCAAGGCTTCGTCGAAAACGATGGAGCGCGGATCTGGTATGCCGCCTATGGCGCCGGTTCGCCTGTGATCCTGCTGCATGGCGGACTTGGCAACGGCGGCAATTGGGGCTATCAAGTTCCGGCGCTGGTCGAGAACGGTTACCGAGTCATAGTCATCGACACCCGCGGACATGGTCGCAGCACACGCGATGCAAAACCATTTTCCTATGAACTGTTGGCATCCGATGTCATGGCAGTGATGGACAGTTTGAATATTCAAAAAGCGCACCTGATCGGATGGAGCGACGGCGCATGTACCGCCTTGGTGCTTGCTTCACAAACGCCCGCCCGTGTGAGCGGTGTATTCTTCTTTGCCTGTAACATGGACCCCAGCGGCACAAAGGAATTCGAAATGACTCCCATCGTGCAACGCTGCTTCAACCGGCATGTCAAAGATTACACTCAACTATCGCCCACGCCGGGTCAATTCGCTGAATTTTCCGAAGCGATCGGGCTCATGCAAAGCACGCAGCCCAATTATTCGGCAAACGATCTGGCACAGATCCGCGTGCCGGTTACGATCGTCCACAGCGAGTATGATGAATTCATCAAACGCGAACACGCCGAATATCTTGCGAACAACATTCCGAACGCGCATCTCGTCCATCTTAATGGTGTCAGTCATTTCGCCCCCCTACAAAGACCTGAACTGTTCAACAACGCGATGCTTGCATTTCTCAACGCATAAGAGAGACTCACATGAACATTCCACAGGAGCTGAAAGCCTTGATCGAATCCGGCTCGCATGCCCATCTTGTCACCATGAACAAAGATGGCAGTCCGCATGTCACCATTGTGTGGGTCGGCATCGAAAATGACGAGATCGTCTCGGCGCATTTGCCGCGCAACCAAAAAGTGAGAAATATCGAGCGCGACCCACGGGTGATCCTTTCTCTTGAAGGAACCACCAAGAGCAGCTTCGGGCTGAGAGAATATGCCGTAGTGCATGGTCAGGCTCGCATCACAGAAGGAGGCGCAGCGGAGTTGTTGCAAAAGCTCGCGTATGTGTATATGGGTCCCGGGGTGAAATTCCCCCCAATGGATAATCCCCCGCCCGGCTACATCGCCCGCATCAAAGTGTCCCGCATCGAAGGCGTGGGTCCGTGGACGGGCAAGTCTGTTTAGACTTTATTGAGGCACGCATGAATCAAATTGAGATCCGCAAACTCACCAGCAGGGATCTTTCAGCATTCAAAACTCTGCTGCTTCTGTTTAATCAAGCCTTTGAAGAAGAACGAGACCTGAGTAATGCAGAACATCTTTCTGTGTTACTGAATAATCGTCAGTTCGTTGTCTTGGCGGCATGTTCCGGGGAAGAAATCCTCGGCGGGCTGACGGCGTATGAACTGCCGCTATATTACGGCAATGAGACAGAGATATTTTTGTATGATATGGCTGTTCACCCAGACCATCAACGCAAAGGCATTGGCAAACAACTGCTTGAATTTCTCAAAGACTATTGTGCAAGGAACGAGATTAACACCTTTTTCGTCCTTGCTCATAAAGAAGATGTCCATGCGCTGGAGTTTTACCGCGCCACGGGTGGTGAGCGCGAACAGGTAGCGAACTTTATTTATGAAATTAAATAACTGACACTTTTTAAATGTAGGGGCGACCCGTCAGGGTTTAACCTAGGTTCGATCCAAAAGAAAGGGTCGTCCTTTGCCAAAAATATTTAAAAAACTCGGCTGGGTCGCCCCTACAATCTGAAATCAGACAAAAAGAGAGGTAACCCATGAGCCCTGCCCGCATGTCAAAGATCGAAGAAGCCATTCGTGTCGTCATGCAATTCAATGATGCCTTCAACCAACACGATGTTCCTGCCATGATGGCATTGATGAGTGAAGACTGTCTCTTTGAAAATACGTCCCCTGCGCCCGATGGCACAGTCTATAAAGGTCAAGCGGACGTTCGTCAATTTTGGAAAAATTTCTTTCAAGAAGCGCCTCACGCCCATATCGAGATCGAAGAGATCTTCGGCTTCGGTGAACGCTGCATCATGCGCTGGCAATACAGCTGGGGCAGCGGACACGTCCGCGGTGTGGATGTTTTCAAAGTGCGCGAGAGTCTGATTACTGAAAAATTATCGTATGTTAAGGGATAACAAAAACATAGTTACCCCCGAACTTAATATGGGACGCTGACGAGCGCAGATGAACGCGGAAAGGTACCAAAAATCCGCGTGTTCAGCGTTTATACCGCACTTGCGTTCGGTGCAAGTGTCAGCATCCCATTTGCTCTTAAAAAACTCACCCACGAAACCTTAATTTCGGGGTGAGTCATGTTTTACTATCAACTATTCACTGCTCTTACTTGCTATTACCCGTTCTTCTTCTGGAACTCTGCCATAAACTTGGCAAGTTCTTTCGCGCCTTCAATGCTCATGGCATTGTA
>JBDKJK010000174.1:0-11360 GCA_039796675.1 Chloroflexota bacterium | reverse complement strand
TCATCCCCTTGTATGCCATCGGCGTGTTCTTGTCCTTTACTCTTTCGCAGGGCGGCATGGCATTGCGTTGGTGGAAGAGCGGCAAACTCAAGCCTGGCGAGCAAAAAGTTGAACGCGGTTCGACCATCCATTACGAGAAGAGTTGGATCTTCAAGATGGTCATTAACGGTTTTGGTGCCATTTGTACCGCCGTTGTGATGATGGTCTTTGCCATCACCAAATTCAAAGACGGGGCATACCTGGTGTTGATCTTGATCCCCATCCTTGTGGGTGTGTTCTGGTTGATCCATCGTCATTACAATAATCTTGCCAAGAATCTTTCACTTGATAACTTTGGGGTCATCCCACCGCATACTAATCGTCATCGGGTCATCATGCCGGTTAGCGGCGTACATCAAGGAACCCTTGCCGGGCTGCGTTATGCTCGCATGTTGTCTGACGATGTGACCTGTGTGCATATCGTCATTGAACCGGCTGATGCCGAAAAAACCCGCAAGAAATGGGAAATCTGGGGAGAGGGCGTTCGTCTGGTGATGTTAGACTCTCCTTATCGTTTATTCGTTGAACCCTTGCTGGAATATATTGCCGACCTTGCCGAAAAACGCCAGCCTGGCGAGATCATTACCGTGGTCGTGCCTGAATTTGTTTCTGACAATCGCTTGACCACCGCTTTGCATACCAATACCGCCGAAATTTTACGCGGTCAATTAAAGACCCAGCACGGAATCGTGATCACCAATGTGCCGTATCACGTTCATGAAACTGAAAGTGATCATTAAGGAGTAATCAAAATGAATTTCATAGTCATAGGCTGTGGAAGGTTTGGAGCCGAACTTTCCTACCGCCTCTTCAAAAGTGGACATCAAGTTGTGGTGGTAGATGCCGCCCCAAAAGCCTTTAACCGCCTCCACCCCGACTTTCGTGGGCGTACCGTCGAAGGAGACTCTCTCTCCGCTGATACCTTATCCCGCGCCAGCCTAGACAAAGCCGATGGCGTGGCGGTGGTCACCAATTCCGATACGATGAATGCCGTCATCGGGCATACCGTCCGCGTGCATTTTCCCAACGTGAAACAGGTCGTTGTCCGAAATTACGACCCTGCCATGCGAGACATGCTCGAGGCATTCGGTTTGCAGATCATCAGTTCCACAGCCTGGGGTGCGGAACGCATGCAGGAATTATTGATCGACCCCTCTTTCCGTGCTGTATTCTCAGCAGGCAATGGTGAGGTGGAAATGTACGAAATGTATATCTCCGAAAAGTGGGATGGGATGACCATCTCCAACCTGCTGGATGGATGTGGCGAGCTGGTTTGTTCGGCGATCACTCGTGGTGGTCGTGCTCAACTTCCCAGCCCGAATACCCAATTGCAAAAGGGTGATGTACTGACCGTCAGCGCCACATTGGAAGGCGTCAAATCCCTGCGCGCAAAATTGCAGGAAGGCAAGGAGGCATAATATGCTTGTAGTTATCGCGGGTGGCGGGCGCACAGGCGCTCAATTGGCAACCCAACTTCTTCAACAAAATTACGAAGTACATCTGGTGGAGCATCGCAAGGAATTATTGGCGCGCTTGCACCATGAACTTCCCACCGAGGTCATTTTTGAGGGGCAGGCAACGGACCCGAACGTGTTGCGACAGGCTGGTTTGGATAAGGCAAATGTGCTTGTCGCCTGCACCAATGACGATGCCGCCAACCTGGTCTTATGTTATCTTGCACGTACTCTCTTCAACGTCCGCCGCACCGTGGGGCGCATCAACAACCCGCGAGATGCCTGGTTGTTCGATAAGAACTTCTATGTGGATGAAACCATCAACCAAGCCGACGTAATGGCGCATCTCATCCAGGAAGAAATGTCGCTGGGTGACATGATGACCCTACTCAAACTTCGCCGCGGAAGGTACTCATTGGTCGAGGAGAAGGTGCCCAAAGGTGCAAAGGCGATTGGCTTGCAGATCAAAGACCTTGGGCTGCCCGAACAATGTGTCATCGCCGCTATTATCCGTAACGGACAGGTCACCCTGCCACGCGGGACCGCTACGTTGGAAGAGTATGACGAAGTTCTAGCGATCACCGATGACGAAGGCGCAAAAAAACTTGCTCTGTTGCTTGAGCCGCCAGATCGCTCTATTTTGTAAGATAAAGCTTTTGCATTTTAGTCTTCTGCTAAATTAGATACAAAAAATCCTCCTATGCTGACATAGGAGGATTTTTTGTAAATTAACTTTGTTTCTTTACTATTGTACGAGGATCTTCATTTCCATCGTACAAATCACTTTATTACTCTGGTTGATGCGCCATCGCGTGATGTACTCTCCCGGCGTACCCGGAGCTTGCATATCCACTGTCAATTCAACCGTAGAACCCGGCTGCACATTGACCGGGAAATCGTAAATAGATTGCAGATGGAATTTGTCACCTTCTGCGTAACGGTAATCCACATTATCTGAACGCCAGGAGCCGGTTCCAATGTTGGCGACGACCCACTTGCCAATGAAACTGGTCGAGGCGGCGATTGGCGCGCTTGGCTCAACCGCCAGCACCTGACAATCGAATTCCTTGTTTGAAACGCCCAGGGGGATCTGTGTAGGCGGCAGGGAAATGGTGGGTATGAGGAACAGGAAGGTTGCCGTAGGTGTCGGCGTGGGGAGAGGTGTTTTGGTTGGCAGAGGCGTGGCTGTAGCGGTGGGAGGCGCGTTGATCGCGGTCTGTGTGGCGGCGGACCCTGCGGTTAGAGCGATGGCGGTCAGGGGTCCATTGGGGTCAAAGGTGGGAATGGGTGCAGAGGTGGACCCCAGTGTGGGAACACACGCCAGCATGAGGATCAAGACCGCCGTCAGAGATACGATTTTATAACTACGCCTGAACATGAAAGTTAACCTCTTGTTACTTTACCCAAACGGTAACATAGGCGTAGCACATTCCACCATCTACCATCCATGCCATGAAATGCGGTCCCTTTGATTTAGGTGCCTTGGCATCTAAAACCAGTTGATAGCTTTCGCCGGGTTTCAAAAGTGCTTTAACCTCAGCCCGTTTGCTGGTTGCCATCGACTCGCCGCTGTAATACTTGATATCGATCGCATTGTACCAAGCTGCTGTACCGGTGTTCTTGATCGTCCATTTGATGTCGAAATCCTGCCCGCCATTCATGGGTTCATTGGTCGCGGGCTTGTTTGTAGTGACAGAGCAGGAATACCTTGGCGGAATCAGAGTTGCAGTTGGGGTTAGGCTCGGAATTACGAAAGGGGTATCAGTAACTTGCAAAACCACCTCTGCATCGGTAGGGGCTTCGGTGGGTTGGGCGAGTTCTTTTGCCGTCACAGTTTGTTCCACCGACTGTTCGATCTGTTCGTTGACTTGCATCGTCCCGGCGACAGCGGTGTTGACCTCTGCCTGCACATCGGCGGTTGGCTGTTGTGAAGGTAGACAGGCTGCAAGCAAGGCAGCGAGGGTCATCAGGATGAGTAATTTCTTCAGCATGGCAATCTCCTTTAATGAATAGACCTGACGGGATTTGCATCCGTCAGGTCTAAGTATATCAGCCCCTGTCCATCACTGGGTTAGTCGGTTGTCTCACCAGAGCCGATTCCGAGCGGTTTCCACTTGTTTTCGTCTTTGAGGCGATGCTGAATGCCGTCACGGTTGTGCAGCTCGTCGAAGCCTTCGGGTTTGATGAACAGTTCCTCACCATCTAGCAAAGCGGTGAGACCTGCTTGACCTGGTTCGGGGCGTTTGAGCCCCTTGTACTTTGCCGCATCCGAAGGGATGTAGTCGGTGGGTTCTTCGTAGGTGGTCACATAGCCTTCGTAGTTACGCAAGATAACCTTATGGTCAGACATGCTCAAGAGATAATTCGGCATGAGCGGAATCTTGCCGCCGCCGCCGGGCGCATCCACAATGTATTGCGGAACGGCATACCCGGAGGTATGTCCGCGTAGACCTTCCATGATCTCGATGCCCTTGGCAACTGGTGTACGGAAGTGACCCGCACCTTCAACAAGGTCGCACTGATAGAGATAGTACGGGCGCACACGAATGCGGACGAGGTCTTGCACCAATTGGCGTTGAATGTGGACGTTGTCGTTCACGCCTGCCAACAACACAGATTGATTGCCAACCGGAATGCCCGCACGAGTGAGGCGGTCACAGGCATCGGCGAGTTCTTTGCTGATCTCGTTCGAGTGGTTGACGTGAATATTCAGCCACAGCGGGTGGTACTTGGCAAGCATATCCACCAACTCTTGAGTGACGCGCATTGGCATAAAGACCGGTACACGCGACCCAATGCGGATGATCTCAATATGCGGAATTTCACGCAGGCGAGAAAGTAACTCTTCGAGGACTTTCGGCGCCAACACAAGCGGATCGCCACCGGAGAGCAGCACGTCACGCACTTGTGGCGTGCGTTTGAGATACTCGATCTGCATCTCAAACTCTTCGCGTTTGAAGGTCTGCCCGGGGTCACCGACGATGCGGGAACGGGTGCAATAACGGCAGTACGAGGCGCACTGAGTCGTGACCAGCATAAGTACTCTGTCAGGATACCGGTGAACAAGCCCAGGCACGGGAGAGTGGCGGTCTTCCGCAAGAGAATCCTCCATCATAGCGGTAAAGGCTTGCATTTCTTCGGCACGCGGAATAATTTGCAAACGAGTTGGGTCGTTGGGGTCTTCGGGGTTGATCAGCGAGATGAAGTAGGGGGTCACATCCACACGGAACAGACCCTGGGTTTGTAAAGCTTTGCGTTCGCTATCAGTCAGTGGCAGGACTTTTTCGATGTCTTCCACAGAGTTCAAGCGGTTGGAAAGCTGCCAACGCCAATCGTTCCACTTTTCGTCGGGAACATCGGCGTAAATTTTTGCGCGTTTGGAAACAAACTCGGTTTTCATGGTTCCTCCATTTAGTTGTCATTTTTGGATATCAACAATAAAAGACTGCCGCTCACATTGGAGGGTCGTGGTCAGGAAGGTAAAAACCTGAAATCTTCGGCATGGGGGCATTGTACGGGGAATCGAAGAGCGGGTCAATGTCATTCGTTTTAAACGGTACAATTGCAAAATCAAGGAGACATACTATGGCAGAAGACGGTACCCATGGCTACTGGGGCGACTTGCACCGCCCAGACCTCACCCCCGATCAGACCGATTTCAGCGTGATCGGAATTCCATTCGACGGGCTTGCCAGCGCGAGGAAGGGCGCGGCTCTCGCTCCTGAACGCCTGAGATTTTGGTCCAAACATCTTACTCCCTTTAGCGAAGACCGTACCCGGCTGAAGGATATGACCATCTGCGACCTAGGCGATATTCAGATCGCCCAACCCGAAGTGGATTTTGTGACCGTTCGTCAAAAAGTGGCAACCCTGCCTAACATGCCAATCATCCTTGGCGGCGACCATTCAATAACGATTCCTGTCTTTCAGGCACAACGTGAACGCTATAAAGACCAACGCCTCGGCGTGCTGTGGATCGACGCGCACCCTGATTTGTGTGATTTCTTCGACGGCTCGCGCATCTCACATGCCAACACCATGCGCCGCGCACTGGAATTCGGCATCGAGCCGCACGACGTTTGCATGGTGGGGCTGCGCTCATGGGAAGAACAAGAAATTGACCTGATCGAGAATGGCGGCATCCACGTCTACACCGCCGCCGACGTTGCCGAACGTGGTATGAGAAAGGTTGCCGATAGCATCTACAACATCCTCAATGACTGCGATGCCGTTCACATCTCCCTCGATATTGACTGTCTCGACCCATCCGCCGCGCCGGGCACGGGCATCCCTGAATTTGGCGGGCTCACTTCACGAGATGTGTTAACTCTCATCAAATCTACTCAAGACCTGCCCCTGGTCGGTTTGGATGTCGTCGAGATTGCACCATCACTCGATCCGTCAGAGTCCACAGTTTTTGCCGGGTTGAAGATCATCATGGAATACATCGCAGTAATCGCGAGAAAAAAACAAAACAAAGGCTAAGTATGGAAATCAAACCAGATACACTAGAAGTGATCCATAACTTGGCTGAACATCGCTTTGAATTATGGATTGATGGCAAGCTCGCCAAGCTTGATTACACCACCGATGGCAACACCATCGTCATGAGCCATGTGGGGGTGCCCGTGGAATTCCGCGGGCAGGGTCTGGCGGCGGTCATCACCAAGGCTGGGTTGGAATACGCCAAAGAAAAATCATTGCGTGTTATTCCGATCTGTTCCTATGTAATGTCATATATCCGTCGTAACCCACAGTATTTGGAATTGACGAAATAAAGAAGAGAGCCATCCGAAAGGATGGCTCTCTTCTTTATTCAGACATCCATCTTTTCTTTTAGAAAATTCAAGGCAATGTGTGCGGCAGGCAGCACGGCTTCTGCCACAAGCGGTGAAATCTCCTCGCCAAACTCACGAATACGTTGAATGGCAATCCCGATCACGATCACCTCTCTTGGTAATTTTGCACCCATCTCCCTGCCAAGTTGAATCGCATTTTGTAACGGCGTGTCATGTGTACTCGTAATGTGAAAGGCAGAGTAATTGGGCAATTCGTTCAACCTCCGGATCAAGATCGAACCCACATCTTCTGCATCTGCAATAAAGGCATCGATCAGAATGGCGCGGTCATACCCAATGAGATGCTCCATCAACCCAAGCCCGCCTACTGATAAACATTCGATCCCTACAGATATATTCCGCGGAAGATTCTGGCTGATCTCTTGAACAACCTTCCACCCAACCCCGTCATCGCCAAGGATCGGATTGCCAAGCCCCACAATAATCGTTTTCATGATGACGCCTCCGGCAAGGTCTTATCGAACTGCACCATGTACCCGTCATTTGACGGTTCGCTGCTCGGCATATCCATTTGCAGCCATACGTTAAGATTCCCACCTTCATTATTGCCTCGCGGCTTGTACAAACATAGTAATAAACATAACAGCACAAGCCTGACAAACATCCAAACAAACGGATACAATTTCGACCATGAATCTCTTTGATCGTTTTGAACACAACGCAATTAACCACCCCGATAAACCAGCCTTTATTTATTTTGATAAAACAAAATGGATGACTCTCACCTACAAAGATGTTTTAGACAAAACCCAACGCTTCCTACGCAGACTTGAAGCTGGTCGCTACACCCCAGGCATGACCGCCGCTGTAATGTCTCCCCCCTCCGCAGACTTCTTCCCCTTCGCATTAGCCCTGCTCAAATTTGGCATCGTCCCCATTTTGCTTGAACCAGCTATCGGCATCAAAAAGATTGGTGAAATCCTGCAAGAATCCAAGCCCGATATTTTCGTTGGCAACGCGCTAACTCATACATTGCGTATCTTATTTGGGTGGGGGAGAAACTCTGTAAAACATAACCTAACTATTCACAGCCTTTTACGAATTACGGATTATGAATTATGTAATTCGAAATCCGTAATACGTAAAGAGCCCTTCCCCGCCGCCATCATCTACACATCTGGCTCCACCGGTCTGCCCAAAGGTGTGGTTTACACCCAGGAAAATCTCGCCGCCCAACTCGACCTGCTCAAAAACACCTTCAACATCACCTCAAATGAAATTGACCTGCCCGCCTTCCCAATTTATGCGTTGATAGATCTGCTTCTCGGCGTCACCTCCGTCATCCCAGATATTACCTTCCCCGTTCCCGGCAAAACAGACCCTGCTAAGGTTATCACCGCAATTCAAAAGTTCAACGTCACCAACATGTTTGCCTCGCCCGTCGTACTCGACCTTCTTTCTTCTTTCGTGCTGAGCGGAGGCGCGCTTATTGCGCCGCAGTCGAAGCGCCTTTCCTCCCTCAAACGCATCATCACCGCAGGCACACCAGCGACCATAGACTTGCAAAAAAGATTCCGTAATCTTCTCGACGACCACACCGCCCTCTTCGGCATCTACGGCGCGACAGAGTCCCTACCCATTGCAAAAGTCGAAAGCCGCGAAGTTTTTGCATTGGAAGAGAAAACGCGAAACGGCGCAGGCATCTGTTTGGGCAAACCCATCGAAGGCGTGACCGTGCGCATCATTCCCATCACCGAGGAGCTGATTGAAGAATGGCAGGATTCGCTCACAGTGAAGCCAAATGTCATTGGCGAAATAACAGTTCAGAGCGGGGCAACGACGCGGTCTTATATCCACAGACCTGACGCGAATCGAATATCAAAGATACTCCGTCATTGCGAGGAGGGTGCTCTCCCCGACGAAGCAATCTCAGGGATTGCTTCGGGCAAAGAACAAGAGCGCCCTCGCACATTGTCCCTGCAAGGGAATGACGAGAAAGTACAAATCATCCACCGCATGGGCGACGTGGGCTACTTCGATGAAGAGGGCAGGTTGTGGTATTGCGGGCGCAAGTCACACCGTGTGGCTACGAAAGACGATGTGATGTTTACTGAACAAATTGAAAATATTTTCAATGCCCATCCGCAAGTTTTTCGCACTGCCCTCGTCGGCGTGGATGGTGAACCTGTGCTGTGGGTTGAGTTGAATAGCAGACTTCCGAAGTCTTTTAAGACTTCGGAAGTCTTGGCTGAACTCAAAGCGCTTGCCGCCGCTCACCCCCAAGCCTCGCGGATTCAAACCTTTCTCTTCTTAAGAAAATTCCCCACCGATGTCCGTCACAACTCCAAGATCATCCGTGAGAAATTAACTATCCTTGCTTCTCGTTACGTATTACGCATTACGTAATACGTATTGCGTAAACATCACTTCCCCTTGCTCGACCCTCTTGCAATCAACGACCCCTTCAAAATAACCGTCTTTGGCGAGCGACTTGGCTCCTGAATGCGTTGAAACAATAACTCTGTCGCTGTGCGCCCGATCTCTTCTGTTGGCTGCTCAATGACCGTGATGGGCGGGTCGACCAATGCGCCCCAAGTAGTGTCATCGAAACCGACCACTGCCACATCTTTAGGGACGTTCAACTTGCTATCGCGTGCGGCTTTGTATGCGCCAGCGGTAAGCATGCTATTACTGGTGAAGATCGCGTCGGGGCGATTAGGCTGGCTGAGTAGATTCATCGCGGTTTCATACCCCTGCTGAATGCGTGGAGAAATGAAATGCGCCGCGGCTGGATTTAACTGATGGTCTTTGAGCGCCTTATGAAACCCACGGCTGCGTTCCTGACCCGTAGTACTGGCATCACCGAATAAACCCGCCAGTTTTTTATACCCGTTGTTAATGAGGTGCTCGGTCAGTTCATGCGCCGCCGCCACATTATCTAGCAAGACCATATCCACATCGTTGGATTCAATGGCACGGTCAATCACCACAAAGGGCATCTTCTGGTTATAGGTCTGCGAGTGGATGTCGAATTGATGCGTGGGAGAAAAGATGACCCCCGCCACGTTTTCATCATACAAAAGATTCAAGTACATTTCTTCTTTATCAGGGTCTTCATCCGTATTGCACATCAACACCGAATAGCCCTGCTCGTGGGCGGCATCTTCCACTGCACGACCAATTGCAGTAAAGAATGGGTTACGAATGTCTGAAACCACCAAGCCGATCTTGGCGCTTTTCTGCACCCGCAAACTGCGAGCGATCAAATTCGGACGGTAGTTCAAGTCTGCTACGGCTTTGAGCACACGGTCTCTGGTTTCAGGTTTGATGGGGGCGTTCTTGGCTAACACACGTGAAACGGTGGCAGTAGATACCCCTGCGGCTTTGGCGACGTCTTTTATGCTGGTCATAGGCGAATTATACCATTTTGGTGTAACGAAAATGAAAACGATTACTTTATTTTGGTGTTGTAATGGAAATAGTTCGGAAAAAACTTCCGAAAACGACAAGAAAGAGAGAATATTTTTAACTTTTCGGTCAATTTTACGGACTGACCTTGCATAAGTCTTGACATGAAAATTGTAATCGTTTACACTACCGCACGCAGTAGTTCCTTGGTACTAGTTTCTCCTTAGTGTAGGGCTTCTCTTCATATGAAAGTCATATGAAAGCAGATTTTGAAGGGTTCCCTACCGAATAAATCACCCGAGGTTCCATGCTCGAACTCAGCCCCACACAAGTTGAATTGGGCGCTTCGCCGAAAACGAAGCAAGAAGCGATCTTGCAAGTCGCGCGCTTGCTGATTCAAAACGGCAACATCGACCCCCACTATGTAGACAGCATGTTCGACCGCGAGAAGGTTGCCAACACCTTCCTCGCCAATGGCATTGCCATTCCGCATGGTATGCCTGAGAACCGCGAACTCGTCCTCAAGACGGGCATCGCCGTTCTGCAAGTTCCCGAAGGCGTTACATGGAATGAAGGCGAAACCGTCCACCTCGTGGTGGGCATTGGCGCCGCCTCTGGCGAACACCTCGGCATTTTGCGCAAACTCACGCATGTCGTCTCCGACGAAGAACTCGCCGCCAAACTCGCCGTCACCACAGATAAAAACGACATCATCGAAGCCCTCACGGGTGAACGCCCCGCTCCCATCCCCACAACCAATACAACTGATTTTGCAAAATATTTCGAAGCCGTCATCATCAACCCGACAGGCTTGCACGCACGCCCTGCCACAGAGTTGGTGAATCTCGCGAAACAGTATCAAGCCCAGGTACGGGTGCGAAGCGGTGAACTCGTCGTGGATGCGAAGAGTCTCGTCAATCTTCTCAAACTTGGCGCAGGCAAAGGCACCGTCGTGCGCGTCTCTGCTGAAGGCGTGGATGAAGATGAAGCGCTGGCGGCTTTGAAGGCGGGAATTGAAAGCGGGCTGGGCGAGCAAGAAGAAACCCACGCGCCTCAACTCGACCGAGTGAATTGGTCGCCAACTTCAACCGTTTCCTACGCCGACGGTGTGCCCGCCTCCGATGGAATTGTGGTGGGAGTGGTTTTTCAACATGCGCACAAAACCATTGTGGTCGAAGACTCGGCAACAAGCCCGACCGCTGGCAAGAAGCAATTCAAGAATGCCATTGATGCGGCGCAAAAAGAATTAAACAAACTGTACGACGAAGTGAAAACCCGCCTCGGCTCGAATCAGGCTTCCATCTTTTTAGTGCATGCCGAGTTCTTGAACGACGACGAACTTTTGAAAGAAACCGAAGACCTGATCTCAAAGAAACATAACCCCGCCTGGGCTTGGCAGCAGACGGTTCAATTGCGCATTGACCAATTGAAGAATCTCGACGACCCCATCCTCGCGGGTCGCGCCGTGGATCTGAGCGATGTCTGCCAGCGGGTGTTGCGTCACATGCTCGGCATTGCGGATGAATCACCCGCGGCTTCGCGGACTCCTTCTGTGTTAGTTGCCGATGATTTGACCCCATCTGATACCGCCAACCTCGACCCCGACCTGGTCTTGGGCTTCGTCACAGCCAAAGGCGGACCGACCTCACACACTGCCATC
>JBDKJK010000173.1:0-11886 GCA_039796675.1 Chloroflexota bacterium | reverse complement strand
CTCAATAAACTCAAACAACGCAAAGGCATCTCGCAGGCATCCTCCGTTTATCATTCTGTACTCTCCGAAGCTCTCACTTCTTGGGATCGTTTGATGGAGGATACTGAGCGGCTCGGGTATGACTTGCCGAATTTGGCACTTTTGCTGGCAGAAGCCCAATCGCTTCATGCTGGATGGGAGTTTGATTCTCCTTCCTATCTGCGTGCTTACCTTGATAATGGGAAGTGGGGCAGTGATCATCTTTGGGATAACCTTGCCCGCCATGCCTACAGCGTTTATCTCAGCTTGTATCTGCTTCCATTTAGTTATGCTGAGTGGCTGCTGGGACACGTCCGCACGCACCACGCATTTCCATCTCAACGCACTTTATTTCGCAACTTGTCTTCTCAAGAGGAACTTCTCACCGAAACGGATTCCATCCGCATCCGTGCGGTGGATGCACAGCAGGCGCTCGTCCGCGCAAATTTGCGCTTGGTGGTGAGTGTTGCCAAGCGTTATTTAGGGCGCGGCATTCCACTGCTTGACCTCATTCAAGAAGGCAACATGGGGCTGTTACGCGCCATTGGCAAGTTCGACCCTCGCCGCGGATTCAAATTCAGCACCTACGCCACCTGGTGGATCCGCCAGTCCATTAACCGTTCGATTGCTGAGCAGGCGCGCACGATCCGCATTCCGGTGCATCTCTTCGAATCCATCTCGCGCATTCTGCGGGCGCAGCGTCACCTCACACAGGTGCTGGGGCGTGAACCTACCAACGAAGATCTGGCGCTGGAGGTTGGTTATCTTTCCGCAGTGGATGTTCAGGTGATTTTGCGCGCTCATGCCGAGAATAAGCCAATTGACCCGGAAATGCAAAGGAAGTTGGAAACCGCCACTCAAAAAGTTAACCGCGCGCTTCGATCTGCCGAGGAAACAATTTCTTTGGAAGGTCCTGTAGGGGATGATGATTCCAGTTCCCTAGGTGATTTTATCGAAGATGAAGATGCGCTCTCGCCCATGGATGCCGCCGCGCGCGAGATGCTGCGTGAACAGATCACCCATGCACTTGCATCCCTTTCAGACCGTGAGCGTGACGTGCTCGAACTGCGCTTTGGACTCAAAGATGGGCGTGAACATACCCTGGAAGAAGTGAGCCGCTTCTTCGATGTGACCCGTGAACGGGTGCGCCAGATCGAAGCGAAAGCCCTCCGAAAGCTGAGGCACCCAAGCAAGAGCCGTGAGTTGCGCGATTATTTAGGCGATTAGAGTTTTTTGCAAGTGACAGTCACCCAAAAGTGACTGTCACTTTTTTATTGTGGGGTGTTTTTATTATGAATTCGATTACATCTTGCCCAACATGACAAATATCATCATTTTTGTGAAAAGGGGCACATTTTCTAGCCTCTCAAAAACCTTTGTGATATACTTTCGCGGAACTGTGCAAGATTTCACACATCCATCGAGGTGTTTATGTTACTGGAATATATTGCCATTGGGGTAATGATCCTTGTTGCCACCCTGATCGCCTTTATCGCCATTGGTTTGGGCGAATTGTTTGGACCAAAAAAGAAATCTGCGGGGAAAGATACTCCCTATGAATCGGGTATGAACCCATATGGTGAGGGCACTCGCCGTATGCCAGTGCGATTTTATTTGATCGCTGTTCTATTTATCTTGTTTGATATTGAAGTAGTGTTCTTTTTGCCCTGGGCGATCGCATTCCGACAGCTTGGGCTATTTGGCTTGATCGAGATGGTGATCTTTATTGTCATCCTTCTTATCGGTTACATCTACGCATGGAAAAAAGGAGCCTTGGAATGGGAGTAGAACAAAAACTCGGAGATATGGGCGTGGTCACCACCACGCTTGAGAATGTTGTCAACTGGTCGCGCACGAATGCGATGTGGCCCATGCTGTTCGGTTTGGCTTGTTGCGCTATTGAAATGATGGCGGCACAGGCTGCCACATATGACATGAGCCGCTTCGGCATGGAGCTGATGCGCGCCAGCCCGCGCCAATCAGACTTGATGATCGTGGCGGGACGTGTCTCAAAGAAAATGGGACCTGTCCTTCGCCGTTTGTACGACCAGATGCCCGAGCCAAAGTGGGTGATCGCCATGGGCGATTGCGCTTCTTGCGGCGGTGTCTTTAATAACTACGCCATTTTTCAGGGCGTTGATGAAGTCGTCCCTGTGGATGTGTATGTGGCGGGTTGCCCGCCACGCCCCGAGGCGCTCATCCATGGTGTGCTCACTTTGTACGAAAAGGTGAAGGGCGAGAAGTTTAAAGACTTGGCTGTAGATACCAAGTAGATAATAGGATTACGTCATTGCGAGGAGGGTGATAGCCCGACGAATCAATCTCATAACTGTGTTGAGATTGCTTCGTCGCCAAAGAGCGGCTCCTCGCAATGACGAAAAAAACATTATGGAAAAATCCCTCGAACCCATTGTAAAAGAACTACAAGATAGATTCGGCGCAACTTTTGAAGAATTTCGCGGCGAAGCGCAGTGCCTTGTCAAAGCGGATCACATTGTCGAGGCATTGACGACCTTGCGAGACACGCATCAATTTGAATTGCTCTCGGCTCAAACTGCTGTGGATTATTACCCGCAGATGTCACCACGCTTCCATGTGGTGTATCAGCTCACATCGCTGGCGAAAAATTTGTCGGTGCAGTTGAGAGTTCCAGTAAACGGCGACCAGCCAAAGGTCCAGAGTGCGGCGGGTGTGTTCAAGTCCGCAGTGTGGCGCGAGCGCGAACTTCTCGATATGTTCGGCATCGAATTCGATGGTCATCCTGATCCGCGGCGTATCCTCATGCCAGAAGGCACCGATGGGCACCCCCTGCGCAAAGACTTCCCACTTGGCTACGAAGAACCGCAGTTCTCCTTCAACTTTGAAGAGATCCATCTGCGTAAGCCGTACGCAAAGGAATAAATATGTCACAGCTTGAAGAAGTTACAGTAGATCAATATAAACATCTGGTTTCAGAGCGTGCGCTGACCGGCGAGACCATGCTTTTGAACATGGGTCCTCAACATCCATCGACACATGGAGTGCTGCGTTTGTTGTTGGAGCTTGATGGCGAAACGGTCGTCAACTGCATTCCCGACATTGGCTATTTGCATACTGGCGTTGAAAAAAATATGGAAGCCAAGACCTATCAAAAAGCCGAGGTAATGACTGACCGCCTTGATTATATGAACACCATGGGCAACAACCTTGCTTATGTGATGGCAGTGGAAAAATTGGTCGATCTGGATGTGCCCCCGCGCGCGCAGGCATTGCGCGTTATTCTGGTTGAACTTCAACGCATTGCTTCGCACCTGGTCTTGATCGGTACATGGGGGCTTGACCTTGCGGCAATGTCTATGTTCTTGTATTGTTTCCGCGAACGTGAACAGATCCTCGATATTTTTGAGCTGGTTTCTGGTCAGCGCATGATGACCACGTATATTCGTCCGGGCGGCTTGTGGCGCGATGTGCCTGTGGAATTCGAAAAAGCCGTACGTGATTTCTTAAGGGTATTCCCCAAGCGAATTGACGAATATGAAAAACTATTGACGAAGAACCCCCTCTTTGTTGACCGTATGGTGGATATTGGTTATCTGACAAAAGAAAAGGCTCTTTCCTACGGAGTAACGGGTCCGAACCTGCGAGCCTCAGGTGTCAACTGGGACCTTCGCAAGGCAAGACCTTATATGGGGTATGAGCAATACGATTTCGATGTGCCCGTGTTAACAGAAGGCGATACGTATGCGCGTTATTTGGTGCGTATCGAAGAATTCCGTCAGTCGTTGCGCATTATTGAGCAAGCGTTGGACAAACTGCCCATGGGACCTGTGCGTTCTGATAACCGCAAATTCGTCCCGCCGCCGCGTTCTGAGATCGGTGTGAGCATGGAGTCGCTCATTCACCACTTCAAGCTGTGGACGGAAGGCTTTCATGCCCCTGATGCTTCTATTTATAGCGCGGTTGAATCGCCGCGCGGCGAACTCGGTGTGTTGTTGGCTGGCGATGGCGGACCCAAGCCGCGCCGTGTTCACATGCGCACCCCATCCTTTGACAACCTTGCCGTTATCCCTGAGATCGTTAAGGGACATTTGGTTGCCGATCTGGTTGCGATCCTTGCATCCATTGACATCGTTCTCGGAGATATTGACCGATGAGTCTTGAAAAGAAATACTCGAAGGAAGTTAAACAGATTCTTGCTAAATATCCGCCAGAGCATAAACGCTCTGCGGTGATGCCTCTTCTGTATCTTGCTCAGCGCGAGGAAGGTTACGTCAACAAAGAGTCGATGAAAGACATTGCCGCCCTTCTTGATATCACCGAAACAGAAGTTGCTTCCATTGTTGGTTTCTACTCTCTGTATCATGATAAGAAGGCTGGCAAATATCGTATGCAAGTCTGTAATGATATGCCCTGTGCCTTACGCGGTGCAGAGGGATTCCTCGAAAAATTATGCGAGAATCTTGGCATCAAAGTGGGGGAGACCACTGAAGATGGTCTCGTCACTTTAGAAGCTGTGATGTGCTTGGCTTCATGTGACCGTGCCCCCATGTTCCAGACCCAAGGACCCGATGGCATCAAATATCATGATTACATGACCGTGGACCGCACCCTGGAATTAATCGAAGCGTTGAAGGGAGATAAGTAAACATGGCTTACGTCCTTTTACGTCATCGTGATATCCCTGATATTGATAAGCTAAACGTTTATAAGAAGAACGGCGGGTTTGCGGCTTTTAAGAATGCCGTGACCAAGATGCAGCCGAATGAAGTGATCGATGTGGTCAAGAACTCCGGTCTGCGCGGACGTGGCGGCGCGGGATTCCCAACCGGTATGAAGTGGTCTTTCATTGATAAGAACGCCTGGCCTCATTACATTGTGGCAAATGCAGATGAATCGGAACCGGGCACTTTCAAAGACCGCGAGATCATGGAAAAGAATCCCTTCCAATTTCTCGAAGGTCTGGCGATTGGCGCATATGCAGTTGGCGCAAAAGCCGCTTACATTTATATGCGCGGCGAGTTTTGGCAGGTGGCAGCCTGGCTCGATGAAAAGATCGCGGAGATGGAAGAAGCCGGGTATCTCGGTGACAATCTATTCGGCAAAGATTATTCTCTAAAAATTTACACCCACTTGGGTGCAGGTGCTTACATCTGCGGTGAAGAGACCGCATTGCTCGAATCTCTCGAAGGCAAACGTGGTCAGCCTCGCGTGCGTCCGCCTTTCCCGCCTTCGGTGGGGTTGTATGGCAAGCCTACCATCATTAATAATGTTGAGACATTTACCAACGTCCCAATGATTCTCTCCAATGGCGCAGACTGGTACAAGAGCATGGGCACTGCCGATAGCGCAGGTGTGAAGATTTTCTCACTTTCAGGTCGTGTGCGTAAACCAGGTAATTATGAATTGCCCTTTGGTACCACCTTCCGCCAGTTGATCTACGAATACGGCATGGGCATTCAGGATGGACGCCCCATCAAGGCAATCATGCCTGCTGGTGCTTCTTCATCTGTAATTGTGGTGGATGAAAAAGTGTTGGATACCCAGCTTGATTACGCCACTGTCCGCACCCTTGGGGCAGACCTTGGCTCTGCCTCTGTCATTGTTCTCGATGATACGGTCGATATGGATTGGGTCATCAACAAGACCATCCACTTCTTTAAACATGAATCCTGCGGGAAGTGCACCACCTGCCGTGAAGGCAATCACTGGATGCGCAATCTGACAGACCGTATTCACAATGGCAAGGGTTCCGGTGATGATGTGAAATTGCTTTTGAACGTAGCCAAGCAAATGCAAGGCAAATGCTTGTGTGCGTTGGGCGAATTCTCCACCATGGCGGTGGTCACAAGTATTGAACGCTTCCCGGATGATTTCAAGAAAGCGGTAAAAAGTTAGGCGATACCAGATACTCGATACTTGTTATTCGATATTCGAATAACAAGTATCGTTCTTCGGAGACTTAATGAGCAAACAAGTCACTCTTACAATCAATGGAAAGCAAGTCGTCGCGCCGGAAGGTCTTAGCGTTGCGGACGCGGCAAAATTAGCAGGGATCGATATTCCGGTCTTTTGCCATCACCCCAAACTTGAGCCTGTGGGCATGTGCCGTATGTGTCTGGTGGAGATCGGTCGCCCGGTGCGTGACCGCGCTACGGGTCAGTTTGTGATGGAAAATGGACAGCCTAAGATCCAGTTCATGCCCAAGCTTGAAACTTCCTGTACCAATAAGGTGGAAGATGGCATGGTGGTTCTCACAGAATCAGCCAAAGCGACCGATGGTCAGCGAGGCACTGTGGAATTCTTGTTGACATCCCACCCGTTAGATTGCCCCATCTGTGATAAAGGCGGGGAGTGCCCGCTTCAGAATTTGACGATGGCGCATGGTCCTGGCAAGAGCCGCTTCAATTACAACGAGAAGCAGCACATGGATAAGATGGTTCAGCTTGGTGAGTTGATTTACCTCGACCGCGAACGTTGTATCCAATGCGCACGCTGTATCCGCTTTCAAGACGAAGTGGCAGGCGAGGCTGTGCTTGGGTTTGACGAACGCGGACGCTATACCCAGATTATGACCCACTCTGAACCCGGCTTTGATTCGGTTTTCTCTGGCAACACCACCGATATCTGCCCCGTAGGCGCATTGACCACTGTGGACTTCCGCTTTGGTGCCCGCCCGTGGGAGCTTAAGGCAGAGTCTTCCATTTGTACTCAATGCCCTGTAGGATGCAATACCACGCTCAATACCCGCCGTGAAGCCAAGGCAGGTGGAGATGTGGTCGTCAAACGCGTCATGCCGCGCCAGAATGAAGAAGTGAATGAAATCTGGCTTTGCGATAAAGGACGCTTTGCCTATCACTATACCGAAGGCAAAGAACGACTCACCAAACCGATGGTGCGCAAAGATGAAAAACTTGCCCGCGCTTCATGGGATAACGCCATTAAGACAGCGGCAGAGAACTTCACTGCGAATAAGAAAGATTTCGTAGTGCTGGCTTCAGGTAGACTTTCTAATGAAGACCTGTTCAACCTCAAGTCACTGGCAGATACGGCTGGCGGCGAAGCCATTTTGTATTCGGATATGGGCGGCGGCGAGCTGACCCAGTTGGTGGGCGTTGGTGCTGGCACCAATCTTGGCAAACTTGGCAAAGGTGATACGATCCTGGTAGTAGCTTCTGATTTATATGAAGAAGCTCCGATTTGGTGGCTGAGAATCAAGCAGGCGGCAGACCGCGGCGCGACCTTGATTGTTGCCAACCCGCGCGAAACCAAGCTCGACCGTTTCGCCAAGTACACCATCCGCTATGCGTATGGCGATGAGATCAAGACCATTCACGATTTTGAAAAGAAAAGCAAGATCTCGGATGAATTCGCGAAGGCGAAGAATGCAGTGATCTTTTACGGAAGCGAAGGTCTCGGTGTGACCGGAACCTCTGCGCTGGCTTCGGCTTGTGCCGACTTGTTGAAGGAAACCAATCATATCGGCAGCGCCAACAATGGCTTGGTCGGTGTGTGGCAGCGAGCCAATGATCAGGGTGCCTTCGAAGTGGGCTTCCGCCCGGTGGCTGATCTCGAAAAAGCCTTGAAGGGTAAAGCTGTTTATATCGTGGGTGCCGACCCAGTAGGGGATGACCCCAACTTTGCCAAGGCGTTGAAAAGTGCAAAGTTCGTAGCAGTGCAGGAATTACGCGAAACAGCCACGACTGAAATTGCGGATGTGGTCTTCCCGGCTCAGGCATTTACCGAACGCGACGGAACGCTCGTTTCTGGCGAACGCCGGGTTCAGCGCTTCTATGCGGCTGTGGCGCCGAAAGGTGACAGCAAACCGGATTATGCGATCACATCCATGCTTGCCAAGCAGATGGGCGTGATCCTTCAAGGGACGTCTGCTTCTGTAGTGTTCGATATTCTTGCCAACTCGGTCGATGCTTTCAACGAGTTGACTTATGAAGCACTGGCTCAGGTCAAGGAACAATGGCCGATCGTCGGACGCAGTGATGTGTATTACGGCGGCACGACGTATGAGAACATTAAGGGCATGGGTGTGCAACTCGTCCCGGTGGCTCAGGCTGGGGGAGCGGTACGCATTTCAAAGGTCAGGAAAGAGGCGGCTCTTCGTCCCAAAGAAAAAGAGTTGCTGGCTGTTCCATCCAATAAATTATATGACTTGGGCATAACCGTTCAGACGGCAGAGTTCCTCGACCAGCGCATCGGTGAAACGAAAGTGTCGATGCACCCGACCACGGCGAAGAAGTTTGAAGTGGAAGCTGGGCAGACAGTGAAAGTGAGTTTCGACGGTGTGCAAGCAGAAGCCGCTGTAAAGATCGATGAGACTATTGGAACTGGTGTTGTGCTTGTTCCGCGCGGCATGGGCATTGCGATCCATGAGCCTGTGGTGGCGCGCGTTCAGGCGAAAGCCTCAACCGGGAAGGCGAAGTAATTATGGATTGGACAATGTGGGTTGAATGGATCGTGAAGGGATTTATCCTTTGTTTGATCCTTTTGACGGGCTTTGCCTATTTGACGTTGTATGAACGCCGTGCGCTGGCTCGTATGCAGGTGCGTGTGGGTCCGAACCGTGCAGGTCCGCAGGGCTTGTTGCAGCCGATCGCCGATGCGGTGAAGTTGATCTTTAAAGAAGAGTTGACGCCGGGGCATGTGTATAAATTGGTGTTTATCCTTGCACCCGTGTTGACGGTGGTGCCTTCGCTTGTGCTTGCGGCGGTGATCCCATTGGGGACTTCGTTCAATTTGTTTGGGCGTGAGATCAATTTATATGTTGCCGACTTGAATGTGGGCGTTCTGTACCTGACGTCTATTGCTTCGATCGCAGTGTATGGCATTGTGCTGGCGGGTTGGTCGAGTAATAATAAATATGCAATGCTGGGTGGTATTCGCTCTTCGGCGCAGATGATCTCATATGAGTTAACCCTTGGTTTAGGCTTTGTGATTGCTATCATTTTGAGCGCTATTGGTAACCCCGATGGCGGTTCGATGAATCTAACCGAGATCGTGGAAGCTCAAAGAGGAATGTGGTTTGTGGTTTATCAGCCAGTTGGCGCTTTGATCTTTTGGATCGCGACCCTGGCAGAAGTGAACCGTGCTCCCTTCGATATGCCCGAGGCTGAGCAAGAATTGACGGCTGGGTATCATGCCGAATATTCAGGTATGAAGTTCGCTTTGTTCTTCATGGCGGAATACCAAAAAATGATCGTGATCTCTATGATTGCCTCAACCTTGTTCTTTGGAGGTTATCTGGGACCGTTCGTGGATCAGTTCCCATTGCTTGGCCCGGTTTATCTTTTTGCGAAAGTCATCATTTTGCTGTTTGGGATGATCTGGGTTCGTGCCACTTGGCCTCGCATTCGTTATGATCGTCTTATGTCGTTTGGCTGGAAGGTATTGCTTCCACTTTCGCTGGCGATTGCTTTTATTACTGCGGTGGGCATTCTGATGACAGACTTTTTCCAGAATCAGGGGTTTCTGTGGGGAATTCCGGTTCTTTCGATCCTAGCCTTGTTGATTGCAGTTGCTTTTATCTACCGTGACTTAAGGAGAAAATCTTATGGGCGTATTTGATCCCATTATCGAGCTTTCAAAGGGTCTTGGGGAGACGTTGCGCTCGTTCTTGCGCGAGCCGACTGTTACCTATCAATATCCCGAAGAGAAGCGACCTGTTTATCCGCGTTTTCGTGGGCGTCACGTTTTGAAGCGTTACGACAACGGCTTGGAAAAGTGCATTGGCTGTTCACTCTGTGCCGCCGCCTGCCCTGCCGATGCGATCTTTGTGGAAGCCTCTGAGAATACGGACGAGAAACGTTTCTCGCCCGGCGAACGTTATGCTTCCACCTATGAAATCAACATGCTGCGCTGCATCTACTGTGGTTTCTGCGAAGATGCCTGCCCCACCGAAGCGATTGTATTGGGCGATAACTACGAGCTTTCTTTTACCAGTCGCCAGGATGCGATCTACACCAAAGATCGTCTCTTAGAACCTGTTCAGGCTGAGACCATGTTGACCCCGCGCAAAGTGGATGCAGGTGTGTTTACCCGCTCGGTGCCGGAGATGAAAGACCCCACAGATTAGTAGTTATTAGTGACCAGTATCCAGTAAACAGTTACTGGTCACTGGTCACTGGATACTGATGACTGGAAATTGTCTATGAACTCTGAACTAATCGTATTCCTCGTTCTTTCCCTCGTTGCCATTGCCACAGCACTGGGGATGTTGTTCAGCAACAATGCTGTATATTCGGCGCTGTTCCTGGTATTAAACTTCGTTACCGTGGCAATTTTCTATCTTTTGTTGGGCGCTCCGTTCATTGCCATGGCACAGATCACGGTCTATGCGGGTGCGATCATGGTCTTGTTCCTCTTCGTCATCATGCTCCTCGGCGCGGAGAATTTAGCTCCTACCAATAATCTTCCCTGGCAAAAGCCGCTGGCGAGACTGTTGTCCCTCATCCTTGCGGTCGAGGCAATCTACCTTCTGCTTAACCGCGCCAGTTCGGGGATGTCGGTTACTGCGCCTGATGCTTCCTTGAACACGATGGACAGCCTGCGTAAAATGGCAGAGGCTTTATTCAGTAATTTCCTCTTGCCCTTTGAAGTTACATCCATTTTGCTGTTGGTTGCCATGATGGGTGCCATCGTCTTGAGCCGTCAGGAAAAAGGAGCGGCTAAATAATGGTCCCTGTTGATTATTACATCATATTATCTGCAATTCTTTTTTCCATCGGCGCACTCGGTGTGCTTTCACGCCGTAACCCGCTTATCATTTTTATGTCCATTGAGCTGATGCTTAACGCGGCAAATCTCGCTTTTGTGGCATTCGCCAGCGTATACGAAACCTTTAGCGGACAAATCTTCGTCTTCTTTGTTATCGCCGTGGCTGCTGCTGAAGTGGCGGTGGGTCTTGCGTTGATCGTGGAGATCTTCAAAGCGAAGAAGAACATCAACATTGATGAAATGAATTCCCTGAAGGGATAAGTAAAACGTAATGCGTCATTCGTAAATTACGGATCACGCGTCACGAATTACGGAGAATGTTATGCACTTAAGTGAAACAGTAAACACAGGGTTTTATTTCCTAGCCCCCGGGTTGGTGTTGGTACCGATTCTCGGTTTGCTCATCAACGCCATCTTCGGCAGGAACTTTTCCGAAAAAGTGGTGGGGACGGTGGCAAGCCTCGCATCGGGAGCGGCTTTCGTCATCTCGGTGCTTTTGGCATATTCGGTGGCGATCAATCACGGACATGCCGTGAGCGTGCCCTTTGCCGAATGGATCCACATCGGCAACCTCAAACTCGACTGGACCTTCCGCGTCGACTCGCTTTCTGCGACGATGATGTTGGTCGTTTCGGGCGTTGGGACTCTCATTCATATCTACGCCATCGGATACATGTACGAGGATGTGCGCTTCAAACATGAAGAAGGACGTTTCACCCGCTTCTTCATTTATTTGAATCTGTTCATCGCTGCGATGATGATCCTCGTCTCGGGCGACTCCTACTTAATGCTCTTTGTCGGCTGGGAAGGCGTGGGACTTTGCTCCTTCCTGCTCATCGGCTTTTGGTACGAGATGGACACGTTGGGACGTCTTTCCTGGGCGAACTCCAATGCTGCCAAGAAAGCCTTCATTACCAACCGTGTAGGTGACTTCGGTTTCCTCATGGCTGGCTTCCTGATGTTCTGGTATCTCGGCTCTTTTCAATTCGACGAAGTCTTTGCCGCGGCTCCGGCGATTGCTGAAGCCTCTCCCTGGGTGATCGTTGCCATTACGCTTTTCATGCTGGTGGGTGTAGCTGGTAAATCGGCTCAGATTCCGCTTTACATCTGGTTGCCCGATGCGATGGCGGGTCCAACCCCAGTCTCTGCTCTCATCCATGCTGC
>JBDKJK010000172.1:0-3453 GCA_039796675.1 Chloroflexota bacterium | reverse complement strand
CTGCGAGCCAGCCCCAAAGCCAATATCTTTGGCGGCGGAGCGGGGCAGATCTTCATCACCCCACGCGTCAAGCGGATCATTGACCTTGCCAATGAAGAAGCCAACCGCCTCAAAGATGAATACATTTCCACCGAACATATCTTTTTGGCGATTCTTACAGAACGCAATACGCCTGCCGCGAGAATTTTAGAATCTGCTGGTTTGAGCCGCGACCGCGTCTATGATGCCATTCAAGACCTGCGCGGCGGACAGCGCGTCACCGACCCGCAAGCTGAGACGAAATACCGCACCCTCGAAAAATATTCGCGTGACCTGACTCAACTTGCGCGTGAAGGCAAGCTAGACCCGGTCATTGGGCGCGATAAAGAAATCTTGCGCCTCATCCAGATTCTGTCCCGCCGTACCAAGAACAATCCCGTTCTCATCGGTGAAGCCGGTGTTGGTAAGACCGCCATCGCCGAAGGGCTTGCACAAAAAATTGCAACCAACGATGTGCCGGAGATTCTCTCAGGCAAACGCGTGGTGGCGCTCGACTTGGGCGCGATGATCGCCGGGTCCAGATTCCGAGGCGAGTTCGAAGAACGTCTCAAGGCTGTGATGGAAGAAGTCCAACGAGCGAAGGGTGATGTCATCTTGATGATCGACGAGTTGCACACCGTCGTCGGTGCAGGAGCCGCCCAGGGCGCGATGGATGCGAGCAATATGCTCAAGCCCGCGCTGGCTCGCGGCGAACTGCAATGTATCGGCGCGACGACTCTGGATGAGTTCCACAAGCACATTGAAAAAGATGCCGCGCTCGAACGTCGCTTCGCGCCCATTTACGTGGATGAACCCAGCGTGGAAGATACGATCAAGATGCTGCACGGCTTGCGCGATCGCTATGAGGCTCATCACAAAGTGCGCTTCTCAGACGAAGCCCTATCTGCCGCTGCCCATTTGGCAGATCGCTATGTGACAGATCGCCACATGCCCGACAAAGCCATTGATCTAATGGATGAGTCTGCGGCGAAGTTACGTGTGGCGCTCTATTCCATGCCGCCGGATCTTAAGGCATTGAAAACTGAGATCGATAAACTCTCTGCAGAAGAAGAGCAAGCCGGTCTCGAACGTGACTATGAACGCGCCGCGCAAAAGAAAGCCGAACGTCTGCGCCTCGACCAGGAATACAACAGCAAGCGCGATCAATGGGAAGCCGAACATCACCTCGATGAAGTAGTGGATGTAAATGATATCGCCGCCGTCGTGCATCAGTGGACGGGTATCCCCGTGACTCAGATGCTCGAAACCGAATCAGAAAAGCTCCTGCATATGGAAGCGCGTTTGCATGAACGCATCATCGGTCAGGAAGAAGCCATTCATGCCGTCTCCGATGCTATCCGCCGTGCGCGCTCTGGTTTGAAAGACCCCGCTCGCCCGATTGGCTCGTTCATCTTCATCGGTCCTTCGGGTGTTGGTAAAACTGAATTGGCAAAAGCCCTTGCTTGGTTCATGTTCGATGACGAAGATGCCATGGTGCGTGTGGATATGTCTGAATATCGCGAACAACACACCGTCTCGCGTCTTTTTGGCGCGCCTCCCGGATACGTTGGCTATGAAGAAGGTGGTCAGCTCACGGAAGCCGTGCGTCGCCGTCCGTATCGTGTGGTGCTCTTCGATGAGATTGAAAAAGCTCACCCCGAAGTGTGGAACGCATTGCTCCAAATCTTGGATGACGGACGTTTGACGGATGGTCAAGGCAATGTGGTTGACTTCCGCAACACGGTTCTGATCATGACCTCGAACCTGGGCACTGAATATGTAAGAAAAGGCGGCACTCTAGGCTTTTTGCCCGGCAAAGCCGATAGCTCTGAACGTGAAGCTCACGATAAGATCGATAAGGCACTCAAAGCCGCCTTCCGCCCTGAGTTCATCAACCGCATCGACGAGATCATCATGTTCTCGCCGCTTACCGTGGAAGAGATGGAACACATTGTTATCTTGCAGATGAAAGAAGTGCAAGACCGCCTCAATGACCACAACATCACGGTTCAACTTACCGATGCCGCACGTTCCTGGCTTGCAAAGGAAGGTTTCGACCCTGCATTTGGTGCTCGTCCGTTGCGCAGGGCGATTCAGAAATATGTCGAGAGTCCGCTTTCGATGGAATTGCTCGGCGGCAAGTTCAAAGACGGCGCTGAAGTAATCGTGGATGTAGACGAGAAAGAGAATAAGATCGTCTTCAATTCATCTGCTCCGACAAAGAAAAAGAGATCCAAACAGGAAGTGGAAGCATAAGCAGAATGCCCCGGTGAACGCCGGGGTATTTTTTTATTTCCCCCCAATGTCCTAACCTCTTTTTCAGCCGGACAAGGTATCATCAGATAATCTTTTACAGAGTATCGCGGTAACTCAAAATAAATGATGCGATCTACCTTGTAATTTGATAAATCTTTAATAAAGAGACAGCGATAGAAAAAGGATCACATATGGAAAACAATGAAAACGACTCTAACGGAACAAACAAAGGTCTAATTATCGGCATCGTTGTTGTTCTGGCTTGTATTTGTTTGATCGTGCTGGGTATGGCGGGGTATGCCTTTTATACCTTCAGCCAATCTTCCTCTTTTGGCGAGGCACCTGTATTCGTTGAACCGGTTTCGCCGAATAATCCTGTCGAAGAAGAACCAGAGATTCAACGTCCTCCTGCAGATTCAATCTCGAATGAAACTATTGATACGCTCGAGAGCACCATCGTCCCGGTCAATGATCCGCGTGAGTTGGCATGTCGCTTAGACGGCAAATGCGGCGTCCCTGAAGTGATGGCAGAATCTGCTGCACCGCGCTCATTGGGCGAGAAGCAGAATTTCTGGGTCCACGATCTCGATACGAACGAAAATAACGAAGTCCCGGCAACCTTGCGGTATATCACCCCCCATGTGTATTTCTGGGTGCAAGATGGTTTGGATATTAAAGAGAGCGAGATGAAAGCCTTGGTGGATACCTTTGAAAATCAAATGTACCCCACCAATCGTGAGTTCTTCGGCAGTGAATGGTCGCCCGGTATCGACGGCGACGAGCACATTTACATCCTGTATTCGCGCGGGCTGGGTTTCTCGGTGGCTGGGTATTTCTCTTCATCCGACTCCACCCATCCATTGATTCAGGAGTTTTCGAACGCGCATGAGATGTTCCTGTTCAATGCCGATAACACCCCGCTCGGCGGCGACTATGCCTATGCCGTGCTGGCGCATGAATTCCAACACATGATCCATTGGAACAATGACCTGAACGAAACCTCCTGGTTAAATGAAGGGTCCTCTGAGTTGGCGGTATTACTCAACGGGTATGAAACTGGCGGCTTCGACTCACTTTACATCTCCAACCCCGACCTGCAATTGAACGACTGGCCCAATGATCAGAACGCCACCTCGCCGCATTATGGCGCGGGCTTTCTCTTCATGGCGTACTTCCTCG
>JBDKJK010000171.1:0-4965 GCA_039796675.1 Chloroflexota bacterium | reverse complement strand
TCGGCGATCTCTTTATATTTGACAGGGTTCACATGACGGAAGGCGAGGTCTTCCAGTTCCCACTTGATCTGCCATATGCCGAGGCGGTTCGCCACGGGCGAAAAAATATCGAGGGTCTCCTGCGCGATACGTTTGCGCTTGTGTTCCGGCATGTGACTGAGCGTGCGCATGTTGTGCAGGCGGTCTGCCAGTTTGATGAGCACCACGCTGACATTTTCACCCATGGCGAGGAATGTTTTGCGCAGGGTTTCCGAGATCATATCCTCTTTACGCCCGAGCAGTGCGGCAGGAGGCAGGGCGGCTTCTTCTTCATCTTCACTTATTTCAGCATGCTGGTCGCCACGAGAGACGCGGGGCAGGTGTGTCAATTTGGTAACCCCATCCACTAACAGCCGCACCGTATCGCCAAATTCGCGGCGCAAATCTGCTAGGGTAACCGTTGTATCTTCCACGGTATCGTGCAGCAACCCGGCAGCCACCACTTCAGCGGGTACCTTCAACTCAGTGAGAATTCGTGCCACCGCAATGCAGTGATTGATATAGGGTTCGCCCGAATGCCGCTTCTGTTCGCGATGCGCTTCTTCCGCAATGGTATAGGCGCGCATCACCAACTCCCGATCGGCGAGCGAATAGGTTTCGGGAAGTTGTTCGATCAGTTTTTCGATGGGGATTTCAACCACTGCCGATTTCATATCTCAATTTTACTACGTGACATCCAACGCTTCATGCCCGTGCCATTGCTGTTTCTGTTTTCTGAAAGTCTTTCCTACGCCTGAAAATTTTGCAAATGATGGCAGACCGCCGACTACTATGGTCTATTGTCAGCGGTTTGCCGCCTCGAATAATTTAGATCGTCTTCAACAATGCTTGGCGGCTATTGCGCAAGCGGTCGGCGATGATTTCGGCAATGCGCTTCATGACCTGAAAGCCGTATTCTGGGTTTCGTTCCAAAATCTCAATGAAGGGTTGGGCAGGGATGATGAGCAGGGTTGAATCTTCATCACATTCAGCGCTGGAGGTGTAGTGGTGTGGAGCCACCACGCCAGACCAGCCAAAACTCTGATGCGGAGTGGAAACGTAAGAGACGGTGATGCTTTCTGGGCGAGAGGTCAACTTAACGCGCAAGGCAACGCTTCCATGCATCAAGAAATGGAGCTTGTCTGCCTTTTCGCCTTCGCGAAAGATAAAGCCATCTTTCTTCACGGCAATTTCCTGGGAGATCATGGCGATCTCTTTCAAGATCGTTTCGGGCAATCCGTTGAACAAGCTGAATTGGGAAAGGGTTTCTGTGCTGATCATTGGGAGAGTCTCCTTGGGCGTAGTCGAGATTGAATGGGTGTGGCAAGTTTGGCACCGGTTTGAGGCGGAGCTGTCATAATATTGTTTATAATTGTACAGAGATTCTCGTCATATGACTATCACGAATAATGTCACAAGATTTTTGGATTCTCGTAAGGTTAAGTATGCCGCGCACGAGCTCCCTGCTGAAAAGTTGGGTGCGCTTGAGGCGGCTCAGTTTTTGAACCTGCCCATGGAACAGGTTTTCAAAAGCATCGTGACCAAGCGTGAAAAAGGTAAGCCCGTTCTGGTGGTCGTTCCTGGCCCGCATGTGGTGGATTTGAAACTACTGGCGAGTTTTTTAAGGGAGAAAAAAATGCACCTGCCGAGCGAACGAGAAGCCGAGCAGTTGACCGGTTTGCAGGCGGGCGGCATCTCTCCATTGGCGTTGATTAATAAGGGATTTCAGGTGGTGATCGATTCTGCGGCGAATGCTTTTGATGAAATCTACATCTCAGGCGGGCAGCGCGGTTTGAATATTCAATTGGGTGTCTCTGATCTGGTGAAGTTGGTCAATGCGACGATGGGGAATGTAAGCCGAAAAGAGTGATTTAAGAAAAGAGGAAAGAAGAGAAATCGATGCGTTTCTTTCTTCTTTCCTCTTTTTGTAGTTCAATCTGAGATGTTTATGATTGAAAATCTGCAACCTTTGTCCCGTTGATCCACAAGCTATACATTCCTGCAGGGAAGCTGCCCAGTGAGTAGTTGACCTCAAATGGGGCGAGCACTTGTACGCAGATTTCATCAGGGTTGCTCACCGAATACACTTCAACGTTTACTTTGTTTTCTGCATCTGGGGGGCTAACGGCAATGCGCAACTGATGGCAGGGAGTTGGCAGATTGCCTTTGAGGTTAAGCATAAATTGTGGCGGGAAACTTTCCAAAGTAAGAAGCTGTGAAGAGTCTATATAAGCTTCACTGCGTAAAAGGCTGGCATCTTCGGGCTTAGGGGCATACCCATCAGACTGAGGTTGGGTCGAGCCGACTGGCTCGGGGTAACTTGGGTTGGGGTAACTTACGGAATTGTCGCCGCTGGCAGGGACACAAGCGGAAAGTGTAAGAGTGAAAATTGTTAAAAGAAAAATAGTTTTTTTCATGAAAATCTCCTTTTATTTGAGACGAATGTAGGCGATAAAAGTTCCACTAATATGAAACAAAATCACCGATCAACGCCCCGTTTATATAAACTGAATATCTACCTGGCGAATATGTTCCAAACAGGATCTTGGTTTCGAATTGTTGGAATACGTTATCGCATTGAATGTTGGGGTCGATCAGGCTATATACTTCAATGAAAACATTATATTCCTCGTCTGGTTCGCCAATATCCACGCGCAGTTCATTGCACACACTGGGCATATACCCGATCAGGCTGAGCATGGAGCGCGGCGGAGAAAAGTCATATCGCTCTGAAAGACCGACTGATGTGATGGTGACAATGGCGATCTGTTGGCTCACATCTTCAACCTGCGGCGTAAAGGGGTTTTCGTCTGGCGTTATGCGATAGGGAGGCTGAGCCGTGGGGGTAGGTTCTGCTGTAGGTGTGGCTATGCATCCGCTGAGGGTGAGCGCTAGAAAAAAAACAGGCAATGCGTTTTTCATTCCAATGCTTTCTCCACTGCTGCAACTGCATGGATTTTTGTAGTGGGGAACAACGCTGCCGAGCAATCGCCGTCTTTGATAAGCAGCTCGATCTCGGTACAGCCGAGGATGATTCCCTCAGCTCCATGTGCCAGCAACTCGTTCATGATGCGAATGTATTCACGGCGTGAAGACTTTACGATCTTGCCTAACACCAATTCTTCATAGATCACGCGATGCACAATGTCACGGTCGGCTTTTTCGGGAATGAGTACTTCCAACCCAAAATTATTGATGAGACGCCCTTTGTAAAAATCATGTTCCATTGTAAAGCGTGTGCCGAGCAAGCCAATGCGTTTGATGCCCGCTTCCACGATCTTTTCTGCGGTTGCGTCTGCGATATGCAGAAATGGTATGTTCACATTCGTAATGATCTGGTCTGCCAGTTTGTGCATGGTGTTGGTACATAACACTATAAAATCTGCACCGCCGCGTTCGAGGTCTTGGGCGCACTTTACCAGAATCTGCCCGGCATCATCCCAGCGATCTGCATGTTGAAGTTTTTCGATTTCGGCAAAATCTACGGTTGCCATCAGGCTTTTTGCCGAATGTAACCCGCCCAGCTTTTCTTTTGCTGTTTCGTTGATGATGCGATAATACTCAATGGATGATTCCCAGCTCATTCCGCCGATCAACCCGATGGTCTTCATGAATGTACTCCGTTCAAAGTTGAATTTTCAAAGAAATGTGCAACGACGACGTACACCCCGCTTACCCAGGAAGGTGAACTTTGAGGTGAGAGTGCCATCGTCATCGACGAACATGGTGATGCCAATACTATGCGGGTTTTCGGCTCCGCAGACAAAGCACCAGCCATGATAGGAGACTTGCCGTTTCATGACGATGATTTTATCCTCTTTCATGCTGCAAAATGCTGCATAATTGTGTTTGCTACACTTGAAATTAACTTCAAAAATTATTGTTTTTGAAAATGGCGGTAAAATTCACAAATGCTGATTCGCGTCAAGATGATCGCAAACTATCGCGATGCCCTTCCTGCTGGGCACAAACACGGCGTGATCGAGTTGGATGTTCCAGCCGAATCAACCGTCTATGATGTGATTTCGCAGTTCGATATCCCCCTTAACGATGAAAGTGTTATTGTCCTCAACGGTCTCACCGTTGAACTAACCACCCCGCTCAAAGAAGGTGACACCGTCACAGCCTTCTCAGCCATTGCTGGCGGATAAACCGACTTAACACGAAGGACGCGAGGAAAACCTTTAACCTTCGACCTGTAACCTGCAACTTTCCAACTCTCAACCCAAGGAGTTCCCATGTACGGCTGGCATCTCAAAATTTTACGCATCAACCTCACCACACGAAAAGTTACTCAAGAAGACGTTGACCCCAAAATCGCACGCGACTATCTCGGCGGGCGCGGATGGGCGATCCATTACATGTACAAAGAAATGGACCCGATGGCAGAACCGCTCTCGCCAGAGAACATGCTCATCTTCGCCACGGGACCTTTGACCGCCACCCCCGCGCCAACGGGCAATCGTTATATGGTTGTCACCAAGTCACCGCTTACGGGCGCATTGGCACATTCCAATTCGGGTGGCGATTTCCCAACCTGGATGAAACGTACGGGCTTCGACATGTTCATCTTTGAGGGCAAAGCCACAGAGCCAGTCTACGTTTTGGTGAACGAAGACCAAGTCGAAATTAAGTCTGCGGCGCATGTTTGGGGCAAGGATACGCATGAGACGACGGACATCCTAAAAGCAGAAACGTCCACAGAGGCGCGAGTCGCCTGTATCGGACCTGCCGGTGAGAACCTTGCCCTCATGGCAGCCATCATGAATGACAAGCATCGAGCAGCGGCTCGTTCGGGTGTGGGCGCAGTGATGGGAAGCAAGAATCTGAAAGCTGTGGTGGCAATGGGGAATAAAAATCCGCCTCTACATGATCCCGAAGGAATGCGCGAGATCAGTGTAGGTACCTCGAAGAACGTAGGTGCAGATGTAAAGAAGGGCTCGAACA
>JBDKJK010000170.1:0-2803 GCA_039796675.1 Chloroflexota bacterium | reverse complement strand
ACGCCTGAGCAAAAAGAAGTTGCCGAGCAGACCATTCGCGAGTTGGAAGCGCAAAAGGTTTGGGGCAGCCGTATCGTCACCGAAGTGGAGCCGATCAAGGATTTCTATATTGCTGAAGATTATCATCAGGAATATTTTGTGCGCAATCAATCTCAGCCTTATTGTCAGGCGGTTGTTGCTCCGAAGGTTGGCAAGTTCCGCAAACACTTTCTTGAGTTGTGGAAGAAACAAGCGGCGTAGAGCAAAAAGAGACAGTCTCCTGCAAAACGGGAGACTGTCTCTTTTTAGGAATGATAGTACCGATATAATTGCCTTGTGAAAAATTATGTAGCGCTACTTAAACTTCGTCCTCAATATCGTGCGCTTTGGCTGGCTCAGGTAATCAGCCTTGCAGGCGATTGGTTTAACACCATTGCTTCGGTCATCATTATCAATCGCTATACAACATCCGGGCTTGCGCTCGGAGGTTTGTTCATTGCGCGTGCGCTTCCGCCATTTTTACTGGGACCCGTTGCTGGAGTCGTAGCCGACCGCTTTGACCGGCGCAAAGTGCTTATTGCGAGTGATATCCTGCGAGCCGTGATCGTGCTTTGCTTTCTGCTGGTGGACCGCCCTGAACGGCTATGGCTTATGTATGTCTTGACCGTCTTGCAATTTAGCGTTTCTACTTTTTTTGAACCCGCACGGGCAGCGCTCACCCCGGCATTGGTTGAAACGGATGAACTTCTCAATGCCAACACGTTGGCGAGTATCACCTGGTCTGCGATGCTCACATTGGGCGGTGCGATCGGTGGGGTAACAGCCTCCTATTTTGGTGTGCCCGTTTCACTGGTTGTTGATGCGGCGAGTTTTCTCGTTTCCGCAATGCTGGTTGCCAGCATCCCTGGCGAATTCCGTTCGCAGATGGCACATGCATTGGAGAGCGGTTTGAAAAACTTTGTCGATGGTATGAATTATGTTCGTAAAAATCTGGATGTAGGCTTTGTGACTCTTGTGAAGGCATTTGGACAAGTCGGCAGCTTTGACATTATCGCTGCCTTGTATGCCGCTCGCATCTTTCCCTACGGGCAGGAGGGAGCAACCACTCTAGGGCTGATGTTTACAGCCTTTGGTTTGGGTGCGGTGATGGGTCCGCTCATCGCAAATCGTTTCGGTGACGGGAGCGTACATTGGCTGCGGCGTGCCATTCTTGGCGGATTTGTATTTATGCCGCTTGCATGGTTCATCATCGGCACGGCATCATCCTTTCCGATTGTGTTGCTCGGGTGCATCATACGCGGGATGGGTGGCTCGATCAACTGGACGTACAGTGACGTCCTTTTACAAATGACCGTTCCAGATCATTTTCTCGGTCGCGTTTTTGCTTTCGATTTTGGCGTGTACACTCTGGCGGTTTCGGTTTCACTCTGGCTTACAGGGTTCGCCATTGATGAATTTCAGTTTGCCCCACGTACGATTGTTTTAATTCTGGCGGCTGGGAGTCTGATTCCACTGATTGTGTGGAGCGCTGCTTTGCGCAGACAGTTTAAGTCACAACCAGATGAAAAGTTACAGTAACCCAAAGGAACAAGTTATAATTTTTCCTATGGATGAAAGCAAGACACCCATTTTTTATATCCGCGACCTCCCCATCTATGGCGACGCCATCCTCGCGCCCATGGACGGGTATTCCGACTGGCCCTTCCGCTCGATTTGCCGCGAGCTTGGTTCAGCCATGAGCTACACCGAATTCATCAAGGTCGAGAAGATTCTCAGCAAATCCAAACAGCCTGCCAAACGGATGTACTTTAACGAACCGGAACGTCCCGTCACCTTTCAGATTTACGGCGAAGACCCAGAACTCATCCTACAAGCGGCACTGAAAATTCAAGAGAACAACCCCGATGTGATTGACCTCAATATGGGTTGCCCTGCCAGCACCATCGCGGATCGTGGCGCGGGTGTGGGTATGATGCCTTCGCCTTTGAGAATTGCACGAACGTTTCGTAAACTCGTTAAAAATCTACGCGTACCAGTCACCGGTAAAATTCGCCTTGGCTGGGACCGCAACAAAAATTACAAACTCATCGCTCGCATCGTAGAAGAAGAAGGCGGCTCGCTCATCGCCGTTCACGGGCGCACGAAAGAACAACGTTATTCCGGTAACTCCGATTGGGATGCCATCGCAGAAGTGAAATCGCTGGTGAAGATTCCTGTCATCGGCAGTGGCGATGTGAGAACCGTCGCGGACATAGACCGCCTGAAAGCACATGCCAATGTAGATGCCGTCATGATCGGGCGCGGAGCTATTCCCAACCCGTGGATCTTCTCGCGTCTCGACCGCGACCAAGTGCCGCCGGATATGGTCAAAGCCACCATTCGCAAACATCTTGCGCGCTGTGTTGAGTTTTACGGCGATGAAGATGGTTCGCGCCTCTTCCGTAAGAACGCCGTGCAATATGTGATGATGCAACATCTCACGCGCGATGAACGTAAAGAAATTCTCAAGTCACGTCCGTCCGCTGAGTTTTTGGAATTGCTTGAAAAAATTTACGACTCACCGGTTATGCAGGTCTAAGAAGGTGTCTGATTTTTAACCACAAAGGCACCAAGACACGAAAACTCAAAGATAAAAAAACTTTGAGACTTGGTGTTTCACCTTCAAACAATTTCTAACATATAATCAACCCATGATCCTCGACCTTCCCCTCATTCTCGAAACGCGGCGCAATCACGCGCTTGAGCACGCCACCATCCATCTGCTCGCGCACAAGCACCCCGGCAAACGCATGGCGGGGCATTCCAACCCCACCGGCTTTTTTCT
>JBDKJK010000169.1:0-4493 GCA_039796675.1 Chloroflexota bacterium | reverse complement strand
GATGAAGTAGATGGGTGGAATCGGATCAAACAACAGGTCTATGACCTCACAGACCTTGTAAACTTAAACGACGAATCGCTCCGTGAGGACTTAGAAAAAGAGATTCGAACACTCGAAACCGAACTGGAGAAGCGGGCGTTTGCTGCGATGTTATCGGGTCCATTTGATCATGATGACGCCATCCTCGCCATCCATGCAGGGGCAGGGGGAACTGACTCGCAAGACTGGGCAGAAATGCTTCAGCGAATGTATTTGCGCTGGATTGAAAGCCGGGGGTTCACGGCAGAGATTATCGATTCAACTCCCGGCGAAGAAGCTGGAATTAAGAGTGTCACCATTGCGGTTGGCGGACGTTTTGCTTTTGGTTTTATGCGTTCTGAAAAAGGAGTGCATCGCCTTGTGCGGCTCTCTCCTTTTGATGCAGCTCATCGGCGGCACACCTCGTTTGCCCTTGTGGAGGTTTTACCTCAAGTGAGCATGGATGAGGCGGATGTTGAAATTAACCCGAGTGATGTGAAGTTGGACGTGTTCCGCTCTTCAGGCGCAGGCGGGCAAAATGTACAGAAAAATGCCACAGCGGTACGTCTGACGCATATTCCAACTGGAATTGTGGTGACCTGCCAGAATGAGCGTTCACAAACTCAGAACCGTGAGTTTGCCATGCGCATTTTGCGTGCCCGCCTAGTTGAACTAAAACATGCGGAAAAAGAAGAAGAACGAGCTGTATTGCGTGGCGAATATACCAAGGCAGAATGGGGGAGTCAGATCCGTTCCTATGTTCTGCATCCATACCAAATGGTTAAGGATCATCGCACCGACTTCCAGGTTGGGAATGCCCAGTCTGTATTGGATGGAGATTTAGATGGCTTTATGGAAGATTATCTCAAGAATAGTGCCGGAAAATAACCTATTAATTTAAATAAAAAGAGCGGGCACTATGCCCGCTCTTTTTATTTTTTGATTAGCCGCCCGTGGGGAGGCGTTTTTCCAAGGTGCTGTTGTACAGGTTTTCCTGCTCTTTTGAAGTGGACTTGATGGATTTGGCGCGGATGTTCTTTTTGCCATTTGCCTTGTCCAACGCCTGTTGCCAAGCAACTTGCATTGCGGTGTACTGGGGTTCGTTGGAGACTTCTTCTTCGATCTCGAAGGTTTCTTCCTTTTTACCTTTGCGCTTGCTTTTTCCTTTGCGTTCGGGTTCGTAGGTTTCTTCTTCGACGGGGAGTTCTTGAAGTGCTTTGATGCTCAAGCGGATCTGGCGCTTGCGGCGGTCGACGTCTAACACTTTGGCTTCAACTTCATCGCCAGGTTTGACGACATCGCCAGCGGTCTTGACGTAGCCATGGGCGAGTTCGCTCACGTGGATCAAGCCGGGGCGTTCTGCGCCAAAGTCAACGAAGGCTCCATAGGTTTCGAGGCGGGTCACTTTGCCTTTGACGACCATCTCTGCTTTGAGTTCTTTCCAATCGTAGGCGAGGGGTTCGATCATGGTCAATTCAACACGGTCTTTGCGGACGCGCTTGACCCAGACGGTAACGTCTTGCCCTTCCTTGAGAACATCTTCTACTTTGTTGACAGGGGTTTCGCTGATCTGTGAAATATGGAGAACGCCGGGAAGGCTTTGCCCAATATCCACTAACGCTCCTGCGAGTGTGGTCTTCAAAACTTTTCCGTTCAATTTGGTTTTGGGTTCTAGCGCTGTAGAGGGGGCGCTGTCGGGTGTAGTCATGGTATGCTCCTGCTGTTTGAAATAATGCCGAGGGCCGATTATACCTGTCGGACATTGAACCGTCAATGTATATGATGTCTTTCATTATTGCAATGAAACGATGCCTTTGCGAGCAGAAAAAGCATTCAGAGTGAGAAAGGCTCGTGGATGGGTATCAACCTTCGGCGCGGAATGAGGCGGAACTTTATCCTGCTTGACGCGATGCGATCTCTTTGCGTACTACGGGGGCAACTTTTGTTCCAAAGAGTTCAATGGCGTGCATCATTTTTTTGTGTTCGATGGCGTTGTTGCCCATATACAGAAGGAAGCGTTGGTGTTTAAAGAGATCGTATTGGAAGAGTATTTTCTCGATGATCTCTTCGGGGGTGCCGACGAAATCAGAACCGCGCAATTGGCGCTGCTTTTCGAGTTGGTCTTGAGTGGCGGGTGCCCAGCCGCGTTCGCGACCGATCTTGTTCATCATTACGGTTTGAATGGGGTAGTATTCGTTGATGGCTTCTTCGGCACTGTCGGCGATGAATCCGTGTGAATTAATGCTGAGCGGAATTTCGTTCGGCTCAAAGCCATATTCTTTTGAGGCTTGGCGATATAGATCTAAATAAGGCGCGAACCGTTCGGGCATTCCGCCGATAATGGCGAGTGCCATTGGTAAGCCCATAGAGGCGGCGCGGACGACGGACTCGGGGGTTCCGCCGACTGCCACCCAAATGGGAAGTTTTTCCTGCACAGGGCGCGGATAGACTCCCAGGTTGGTAAGTGGTGTGCGGTAAGTTCCCGACCAGGTGATGTTGGTGGATTCATTTAGTTTTGAAAGCAGGCGCAGTTTTTCATCAAAGAGTCCGTCGTAATCGTTGAGGTTGTAACCGAAGAGAGGAAAAGACTCGATGAACGACCCGCGCCCAGCCATGATTTCGGCACGCCCGTTGGAGAGAAGGTCGATGGTGGCGAAGCGTTGAAAGACACGTACGGGGTCATCGGAGCTGAGGACGGTGACGGCGGTGGAGAGGCGTATATTTTTTGTGCGGGCAGCCGCGGCGCCCAATATGACTTCGGGCGCGGAAGCGAGATATTCTTCGCGGTGATGTTCGCCAATGCCGAAGACATCCAACCCGACTTGGTCTGCGAGTTCGATGGTTTCAAGCAAATTTTTTATCACATCGGCAGGCTTTTGCTTGCTTCCTGTGAGAGGGTTTGAACCACCATCTACAAAGTTGTAAAAGCCCAATTCAAAAAGGCGGGTTTGGTTATTGGAAGGTTGGATCATTTTCTTTTCCAGAAATAGATTTTGTCTTATATAGATATGCCCGTAGAGACTTTCTCTTACCTGAAGGTTTATGAAAAAAAATCCCCTGTGCATACAGGGGATTTTTTTCTGTTTACCAACGTTGTCTGTCGTTGCCGCCCTTGGAGGGTTTTCGCCTGCGGTCGTTGTTGCCGCCGCCGCGACTGTTGAAACCACCGCCGCCGCCAAAACCGCCGCGTTCTTCGCGCGGTCGTGCTATATTGACCGTGAGTGGGCGCCCTTGAAATTCTTTGCCGTTGAACATGCTGATGGCATTTTGCATGTCCTGTTCGTTTTCCATTTCTACGAAGGCAAAACCCTTCGAGCGTCCGGACATTTTGTCCATGATCACCGCCGCAGATTTGACCGTGCCTGCCTGGGCAAACAAAGTTTGCAGATCGGCATCTGTGGTCGAATAAGTGAGGTTACCAACATAGAGCTTGTATTCCATTTTTTTCTCCTGGATGTGAGCAATGCCGGGCATTTGCCGCATTACTGCACTAATGCTCCGTCCTGTGTTGATGCGAACATGGACGGGTGGATCGATCGTGCATGAGAATTATTCTGCAAACATCCAGGCGTTAACGTTGAGACATCCGGCTGTTTGTTAACCTGACTTCATCCATGCATCTACCGCGATTGTATCATGGGAAGGTAGGTTGGAAGCGTTACGAAAGACCCCCCGAACCGTTGAGAATATTGAGGATGATGACGAGAATGCCGAGAATCCAAACTGGGACGAAGAAGAAGTATCCGCCTAGTGACTTGGACATTAACCAGCCTGCTTGGTTTCGCACGCGCAAACGGATGATCATATCCATCAAGAAGAGTGCAACACCGACCATGATCATGATGGGAGCATCGCCTAATTTGAAGATAAAGCCGCCCACACCGGCGATCACGCCGCCAATGATGAACATGATGACGCCCAATGCATTTCCTCGAACGTGTAGCATATGATTTTTCCTTTTTTCCGAATAGGATTAAGGTTGTGTTTCTGGAGCTTTAAGTTGATATTTTAATATATTGTCGCCTTGGCTTGTAATGGCGTACATGAAATTTTGTGAGTCAAAGTCCACGCCCCAGAAGGAGCCATCAATCTCAGCAACAAAGTTGTAGTTTTCATCGTAGACCTTTACATCGAAGAAATCGACGACATAAATGCGCCCATAATTATCAAAAGTGATCTGACGCACGCTATCAAACTCGCCGCTGAAGCTATCTATAAATTCGCCAGTTGGCGAGAACTTCAATACGTCTTTGTTGATGCTGCCGCTGAAATAAATATTGCCGTAAGCATCTACACCCAGAGCGCCAAGACCCGGTGATGAACCTGAAACATCCTCGATGGTTTCCTGTGTGATCTTCAAGCTAGTGCTGCCATCGGCATTCAAACGGATAATGCCTTCGTTGGAGATGGCATAGATCACGTTGTTGGGTCCTATACTGATGGAATGAATGATGAAAAGATCATCTTCGTTAATG
>JBDKJK010000168.1:0-5086 GCA_039796675.1 Chloroflexota bacterium | reverse complement strand
TGCTTGCTCTCGGTAATATCTGAATGTGAACCTGCCATACGGTAAGCAGTGCCATCAGGTTGGCGCAATGCCTTGCCTCTGTCTCGGATCCAGCGCCAGGAGCCATCTTTGTGCTTTAAGCGAATTTCAACATCATACTCAGGCGCACGTTGTTCTAGATAATCTTCGAGCGCTTTTACTGCACGGTCGTGGTCTTCAGGGTGAATGAGGTCTTCCCAATCCTGAAAGCCGCGAGTAAGTTCATGTTCTTCATACCCGATCATATTTTTCCAGCGCGGCGAATAATAGATAGATTCGTTTGCAATATCCCAGTCCCAGATGCCGTCATTCGAACCCAAGACTGCGAGGCTGTATTGTTCCTGACTTTTTTCTACATCTTTGCGACTGTTTTCAGCTTCTTCGAGCAGGCGCAACCCTTCGAGATGGCTGCTCAACTGACGTGCAACCGCTGTAAGAATTTCGGTGGCTTCTTCGTTTAGCCCAAATTCTGATTCCACTGCCAGTTCACCAATGGCTTCCTCACGTACCTGAATCGGGAGCGAATGCGCGGTTTCTCCAGCATTTATCTCATCCAATGGCTGTACTTTGTCTTCACGGTATACAAATCCGCTGGCAGTGTCTTTGCGTAGGTTCAGATAGGTCTCCCAACCTTCACGGGTCAGGCGTTTGGTCGCTTCTTCGGCGTCGCGTCGGTATTTTTCTGATTGGGCGAGCAGTCTCAGATTTTCAATGTGCCGGGAAAGCTGCACCGATGTGTTGTGCATAATATCGGCTTCGGCGGATGTCCATTTTCGGTCTTGAGTATCAGCAATATATAATTTTCCGATCTCGGCACCAGCAACATTGATGGGTGCATGCAACATATTTTCGTTTCTGGTGTCTCTTTCAATATCCACGAAAGGCAACACTTCGTTTTGATTGAAGATATACCCGATCTTTTCGCTTCGTTCCACTGCATCTAAAAAGTTCGACCAGCCTGCATACGATTGAAGTTTCGCTTGTTCTTCCACTTCAGCACGCGCCTGGTTAACCTGCTCGAAAAGGAAAGAGTTTTGAATGGCAACAGCCAACTGCCTTGCCAGCGTTTCGAAGGCGGTCATGTTCTCTTCGTTCAATGCATTAGACTTTTCGCTTTGCATATCCAAAACACCCACAACGCGGTCACCCACCAGCAGAGGAATTGCCATTTCAGAGCGCGTATCGGGCAGCAAAGAGTTCGGCAGAAAGTTTGGGTTGCTCCTTGTATCTGGCACAATGACGGTTCGCTTTTCAATAGCGGCACGACCATTCAGTGAATCGGTATTGAGAATCAGCTGATGCCCGTTTTGAAGCAATTGCTTGCCTGCGTCACCAGTTCCAGCGCGTAAGATGAGGTATCGCTCCGCACGATCGATAAGGTACACCTGAGTATAGTAAAGTTGAAAACGTTGGCGAATCAACTCCACTGACTCTGACAGAAGTTGTGAAAGATTACCCACACGAGCAGAAATAGTACGCCCTACTTCAGATGCCAACTCAAGGTCATAGGTGCGTTCTGCCACACGTTCTTCAAGATTAACTCTAGAATCTTCGAGCTGCTGGTTAACTTGCCGTAGGTTTTCAAGGCGCAGGCGCTCATTGGTTTTACGGAAGTTCGAGAGAGCAATTAACACTAACCCGACTGTGGTAATGATGCCGCTTTGAGCACCGATATTATCAGGCGTGATCATATTGGCAAAAGAAAGGGTTATGAATAAAGCTCCCACGTTTAACCCCGCCAACAAAAACACTGCCCATGAAGAAAGGAATGTGCTCGCAACGATCAGGCTCAGCGGAACATAAACGAGCAGAAGAGCACTGATATCTGCCTGAGCACCCTCGCTTGCCATGGAAACATAAGCCAACGCACTAAATGTCGTTGAAAAAATAAAGATGGCTCCGTAAAACCATTTCGTACGCGAAAGCCCATAAGCAATCAAAGTAGGGATCAGGGCAAACCCGATCGGACCCAGAAATGCATTTACCAAACCGGCACGTGGAATGCGCGCAAACCCACCAATAACTTCAAGCAAGGCAATAATGATCAAAAACGAAGCCGCCAGGCGCGCTGAATTTCGCTCCCCAGCATCTGTGATTTCGGCGCTGGCTCTTGTCAGGGCGTCCCATCCACGCGAAACCCAATTGGACTTCCCATCTGCAGAAGAACGAGGGATCAACGAAATGGTCGGCTCCACAACTTTTACAGGAGCAGTTCGTTCTTTGCTTTTTGAAGGAGCCTCTGGTTCGGGCTTATCCACACGTTGAGCTTGTTCCAATAACTGCGCTTCGAGAGTTTTGATGCGCATTTTCATAGCCTCTACTTCATGCAGGCTCGCCGGTGATGGCACACTCTGCCCATCAAACATGTTATTAATCCGCCCTCGCATATGATTATCTAAAGGATTTTGATCTGCCATAGAACTCTCCTACTTTGCCTTGGTTGCTAATGTGCCGTGCAAATCGATGACCGCGTGCGAGTCGCGTGCGCCAAGCGCCTGCCCAAGTTCACGGGCTGCAACCTGCAAGGCTTGTTCAACACTGGCGGTATTCTGTATCTTTCTACCGATCTCGTTGATCAGAGCTTCGCGTTCAGCCTGTTGTTGAGTTTCAGAAAAGATCTGTGCATTTCGTACTGCCACAGCCACTTGATAAGCAATTGATTGAAGTAGAACGGCATCCTCTTCGCTCAAACCATCCCGCAGGTTTTGTTGAACATCCAACACCCCGATAACTTTTTCACCCAACACAATGGGAATCGCCACCTCAGACTTCGTCTCAGGCAAAAGCGGATTCGGCAGCCAGTCTGGGTCTTCGGTGGTGTCACTCACACGGATCATTTCCCCGGTTTCAGCTGCCAGCCCAACCAAGCCTTTCCCTACCTGAATTTTATGTCCGCGTGCCAGCATCATCTGCCCAGCATCACCAGTGCCGCCCGCCATGATCAATTCCTTTCCATACTCATCCATCAAATAAATGTGAGCATGGTAATAATTGAAGGCATTCTTTACCTGCTCCACCACCTCTTTGACCAATTGATTCAGGTCGAGAATGGTCGAAAGTCGGCGACTAACTTCAGTGGAAGTGGTAAGCGCACGAGTGCGTTCTGTTACGCGTTTTTCAAGATCCAGATTTAAAGCAGTTAATTCATTTTGTTTCTCTTTGGCAAGATTAAGAGATATTTCAATTTTTCGAAGCGCCTGATTTAACAAAACAATGGTAAGGACTCCTGCAATGCCAAACAGCACGACAAGCTGAGAGTTGGTACTCTCCTCTGGCGTGCTCAAGAGCCCATTGATTTCTCCATAAGCAATTCCAGAAACAATCATAATATTGAAAATGATGCTTATTATGGCTGCACGTCGACCCATGGCCAGTCCTGCAAAAATGCTGGCAAGAAGGAACATCGCGATTAGAGGATGTCGGATCGTTCCGGCAGAAGCCAGTGAAAAGCCTATCATTAAGGTCAGTAATATTAGTACAAAGGCACCCGTACCAGCGACATACCCACGCTTAAGCGGAATCAACAGGACAAATAGAAATCCCAGGAACATAAACCCCGAAATAACCTGTTCTATAGGCGGTAGATTTCCTGCAAAAGGCAGGGCAATCAGCGCAAGCAGAAACATAGCGATCTGAGTAACCAAGACCGTGTTTACCAATTCTGCTGAACGTGTCTTTTCTTCATCCGCAAAAACTGGTGGGGCAAAAAAACTCAAAAATTTATTCATAGTAAGACTCCTCTATGCCCAGTACTATTTTTTCTCACCAGGTTCAGCCTTTAATTTGATCTGTGTATGAGCGCCCAGTGCCCGCCCCACCTCACGGATTGCCACTTTCATGGCGCTTTCAACCGTGGCTTCCTGCTGAATCTTCTGACCAATCGAGGCGATTAGTGCCTCACGCTCTGCCCTCTTTTGAACTTGTGCAAGTGAGCGGGCATTTTGTAGAGCAATCGCTGTTTGATTTGAAATGGCGGTGAGGTATTCAATATCGTCCGTGTAAATATCACCGACTACATCGTCTTGCATATCTAACACGCCAATCAGAGTTTCGCCCAGCAGGATTGGAATGGCGATCTCTGCTTTCGTATCAGGGAGTAATGGGTTGGGCAGCCATTCAGGGGCTTTTGAAGTGTCTGGCACCAAGACTGCAGCCTTTGTACGCGCTGCTCGCCCGACCAACCCTCGTTCGATGGAGAGGCTGTGTTTTTTATCCAAAAGAGCTTTGCCGCCTTCACCGGTTGCACCTGCGAGCACAAGGGTCTTTCCACTCTCATCCAACAAATAGATTTGCCCGTGATAATAGTTGTATGCCTTTTGAACCTGCACCACTACTTCTGTTACCAGTTGCTTTTCATCCAAAATGGTTGAAAGACGGCGGCTCACCTCGGTGGCAGTAGCAAGTGCGCGCGTACGATCTGCAACACGTTGCTCCAAATTCTGTAAGGTGTTCTGTAATTGAGCGGTCATGTTGTTGAAGGTGGTTGCCAGGGTCCCAATCTCATCGCCGGTCTCTACTTGGGCTTGGGCAATGTTGCCTGCTGATATCTTCTCAGCCACGGCGGTAAGACGAATGATCGGACCGGATAAATATTGAGCCAGGAAGATCGTCAACATAGCGCCGATCGCTAAAATAATCAGAGCAACGATTATGGTAGATTGGGTCTGTTGGCGGATCGGAGCCAGATTATCTGCCTGACTTTGGCTTACGACGATTGTCCAGCCTAAATTCTTAACTGCAGGATTTTCATCCGATTCACCAGATGTAACCGTAGTGGCACCAACCACACTGGGGATGCTGTCTAGTGTGAAGGTGTCATAGGCTTTGGAGCTGGTCAACGCTGGTAGGAAGGTTAACGTCTGCGAATCAGCCGGACGGACGCCTTCGGAAGTTCCCGGCGCTAACACTTGTCCGTCCGGTAGATATAAACTCACAAGACCGGTGCCGTTTAAGACTTTGGTATTCAAAATGCTAAGGATCAAGTTAATGTCCAGCGTCGAGCGCATTACTCCCGTAACCTCGCGGGTACCATGCCGATAAAGCGGAACAGCCAGAATCAAGCCAAATG
>JBDKJK010000167.1:0-5835 GCA_039796675.1 Chloroflexota bacterium | reverse complement strand
TGGCGCCGGTCATTTCGAGGGCGTTGCCTGCAAATTCATTGATCTGTTCGTGAGAGAGGTTAATGACCGTCCGTCCGCTGGCGATGAGGCGTTCTTCGATCTCTTTGCGGCGTTCGGGGTTTGCAATCACATCGAGGCAGATGAGAGCATACTCGGTGGCAATGCTCATGATGACGTTGGTATGGTAGATCGGTCTGCCGTTATGGTCTGTGGTATCAAACGCCATCGGCTCGTACCCAAAGGTGGTGCAAAAGCGTTCGAGAATGATTGGGTCAGCACGGTTGGATTTGCTCACATAAGCCAGGCGTTCGAGATGGTCAAACACCATCGCGCCTGTGCCTTCCAGAAAGAGATTGTCATACTCCAAGCCAGAGTAATCGACAATTTCCTGCACACGATAATCCGACTTGAGCATTTCCAGTACATCGTGGCGGCGTTCCCGTCTGCGGCTCGGAGAGTACATGGGGAAGACCGCCACACGTCCGCCATGGTGGGTGGAGAACCAGTTATTCGGGAAGACCGAGTCGGGTGTTTCGTGCTCGCCATAGTCTTCAAAGACATGGATCTTTATACCTTCATGGGTTAACGTTTCAACGGCAAGATCAAATTCATCCCGCGCTTGTGCGGCGATCACTTCGGGGGCAAGGTCAGAGTGAACCGATTGAAAGGCATTGTCTGCTGCGGTTTCAATATTCGAAGTGAAGCGATGCGGGCGGATCATGACTCCCGCCGTGGGGGCTTGCACATGTTGATAGTTCATACGACTCCAAATGGATGAATTGTCTGACAATTGTAACAAAAAAACGGATGGAACTAAATCCATCTGTTTTAGAACTTGTACTTTTCTACTATAACTCGCTCAACTCTACAAATTTTAGGCTTGGATTCTTCTCAGAGTAATGCCTTAGCAAAAACGACGTTTGGAACAACATCGCCCAGGCGTTACGCGAATCTCTTGCAAGGATGGCGTCACTGCGGTTGGCGAGGGCTTCAATGTCTTTGTCTTCCCCTTTGACCCAGCGTAAAAGGACGTGCGACATGCGCTCCAACTCGGTTTTGACATTGTACTCTGACTCAAGGCGGGCTTGCACCACGTCAAATTGAAGCTGACCAACCACGGCAAGAATCGGTTCACGTTTGAAGGCGTTGACGTTGTACAAAATTTGCACCGCGCCTTCGCTTTCGAGTTGCCCCAATCCCTTTGCGAATTGCTTCTGCTTGCTTACGTCCACATTTCTCAGCAGGGCAAAATGCTCGGGTTGGAATCTGGGAATCGGCGCGAATTGAAGCGCTTTGCCAGAACACAGCGTATCACCGATGGAGAAGATGCCGTTATTAGGGAGTCCCAGCACGTCACCGGGGTAGGCTTCGTCGATGATCTCACGCTCGTTGGCGAAGGCTTTATAGGGACGCATGAGTTTGAGCATCTTGCCACTCGGCGCGTGGAGCAGGTCCATGCCGCGCTCGAATTTGCCAGAGCAGATGCGCAGGAAGGCGACGCTGTCACGGTGTTTGGGATTCATGTTGGCTTGAATTTTGAAAATGAAACCGGTGAAATCTGCGTCTTCCGGCGAGACCAAGCCTGTATCGCTTAAGTAGGGTTGCGGAGGCGGCGCGAACTGAATGAATGAGTCGAGGAACATGCGCACGCCGAAATTAGTCAAAGCACTGCCGAAGAAAACGGGAGTCTGCTTTTCCTTGAGCACGGCGGCATGGTCGAATGTGCCGCCTGCGAGGTCTAGCAATTCAATGCTTTCTTTGAGGTGTTTTACTTTTTCGGCTGAAAGTAAGCCTTGCTTTTCAAGGTCATCTACGCGGACGAAAACTTCTGGCGCAATCTTCTCGTTGCGCTCGGTACGTTCGTAAAGATAGACACCATCTTCTGCGCGGTCATACACGCCCACGAATTGCGGTCCATCGCCGATGGGCCAGTTCATGGGGACCGGCTCCATGCCCAACACTTTGCGGATCTCATCCAGCAGGTCGAGCGGGTCGCGGGATGGGCGGTCCATTTTGTTGATGAAAGTGAAGATGGGAATGCCGCGTTTGCGGCAGACTTCAAAGAGCTTCAAGGTCTGCGGCTCAATGCCTTTGGCGCCATCCATGACCATCACGGCGCAATCAACGGCTGAGAGGGTGCGGTAGGTGTCTTCGGAGAAGTCTTGATGTCCCGGTGTATCGAGCAGGTTGATGATATGTCCGCGATACGGGAATTGCAGAACGGTAGAAGTAATGGAAATGCCGCGTTCGCGCTCCATCTCCATCCAGTCCGAAGTGGTGGCGCGCTGGTTTTTCCTCGCACGGACGTTGCCCGCCAATTCAATGGCGTTGCCGTAGAGCAACAGTTTTTCCGTTAGAGTGGTCTTACCCGCATCGGGGTGTGAAATCACCGCGAAGGTTCGGCGCGCGGCAATGGGGGATTTAGGTGTTTCGTTTTGCATACTTTTCTTAGCAATCTTTTGCTCTGGCAGGGGCTTAGCCCCTGCCAGAGCGATTAAATGTGACAAAAAGACTTCCGAAGCCTCAAAGGTTTCGGAAGTCCAGATTCAAATTTGATTATCGGCGATCACGTCCGCCGCGGTCACCACCACGACGATCTCCGCCGCCACCGCGTCCGCCTCGGTCACCGCCACGACCACCCCTGTCGCCGCCACGTCCACCACCACCGCGACTTCCGCCGCCCTTATCCTTTTCGCGGGCTTCTTCGAGCGTCCAACCTTCGAGCACAGCCTGGCGCGAGAGGCGGACTTTTCCGCCAGCATCCACATCGGTCACCATCACAGTCAGTTCATCACCGACCACGCAGATGTCTTCAACTTTTTCCACGCGTTCGCTGTCAAGTTGAGAGATGTGAACAAGACCGTCCACGCCGGGCATGATGTTTACGAAAGCGCCGAAGGCTTCCACACGCACGACTTTGCCAGTATAGATATTGCCAGCCACAGCCGATTCGCCCAAACCTTCAATGCGTTCCTGAGCGATCTTCGCACCAACTCCATCAGTTGAGGCAATGTACACGGTTCCGTCTTCTTCGATGTCGATCTTGACGCCGGTTTCTTCCTGCAAGGCGCGGATGTTCTTGCCGCCCGGACCGATCAATGCGCCGATCTTATCGACCGGGATCTTGACGGTGATGATGCGCGGGGCATGTGGCTTCAATTCCTTGCGCGGCTCAGCCAGGACAGCCAGCATCTTGTCCATGATGGACATGCGTGCCACACGAGCTTGTTCGAGAGCTTCCTTCATCATCTGGGTGCTCAAGCCGCTGATCTTAATGTCCATCTGCAAGGCAGTGATGCCTGCGGAAGTTCCAGCAACTTTGAAGTCCATGTCGCCGAGGTGATCTTCGGTGCCTTGAATGTCGGTCAGAATTTGATAGCGACCGGTGTCATCCGTGATGAGACCCATTGCCACGCCAGAGACCGGCGATTTGATCGGCACGCCCGCATCCATAAGCGCCAGGGTCGAACCGCAGACGGAACCCATTGAGGTTGAGCCATTGGATGACAACGCCTCAGACACAACACGGATGGTGTATGGGAAGGATTCTTCGATAGGCAGCACGGGTTCTAGTGCGCGTTCTGCCAGCGCTCCATGCCCAACCTCGCGCCTGCTTTGGCCACGAAGGGGCTTCGCCTCGCCGGTAGAGAAAGGCGGGAAGTTGTAGTGGTGCATATAGCGTTTGGTCTTGATCGGAGAGAGGTTGTCTAACTCCTGCGCTTCGCCAAGAGTTCCAAGTGTGGCAAAGGAGAGGATTTGAGTCTCACCGCGGGTGAAGAGACCGGTTCCATGCGCGCGCGGCGACACGTTCACATCGCACCAAATGGGTCGGATGTCGGTCGGGGTGCGTCCATCGGGGCGCTTGCCCATGCTCAAAATGCGCTCACGGACAACCGCTTGTTCCGCCATTTCAAAACCTTCACGGAATTCGTTGACCTTCATATAGTCCGCAGCGTTTGCGCCTTCTGGCACGGTGCAGAATTCGGCTTCGGCAGCTTCTTTGATGGTGCTCATGCCAGTGTAGAACTCCACCTTAGAGAGGGGCTTGTCGAGCAGTTCATTCATCGGTCCGCTGACGCGGGCGAAGACTTTATTCTTAACTTCGTCGCTTGGAAGATGCAACTTGACTTCGCGCTTGGGCTTGCCGATCTCGGCAGCCATTTGGAATTGCAGGGCGATGATTGGTTGAATGGAAGCATGACCCAATTCAAGCGCCTGCACCATCACATCTTCGGGGATCTCGTTCGCGCCGCATTCCACCATGAGAATGGCATCCTTCGTACCGGCAATGCGCAGGTCGAGGTCTGAGGCTTCGATTTCGGCGAAAGTGGGGTTAACGACGAATTCGCCATTTACACGTCCTACACGGACGGCGCCCACAGGTCCGCCCCAGGGAATGTCTGAGATCATGATCGCGGCTGAGGCAGCGTTGATGGCAAGGATGTCGAGCGGGTTAATGCCATCGGCTGAAAATGAGTACATGATGACTTGCACTTCATTGCGCATGCCATCCTGAAACAACGGGCGCAGAGGTCGGTCGGTCAAGCGAGCAGTGAGGATCGACTCAGTAGAGGCGCGCCCTTCTCGGCGGAAGAAAGAGCCGGGGATCTTTCCTCCAGCATACAATCTTTCTTCGTATTCCACGCTCAGGGGGAAGAAATCAATTCCATCGCGAACGCCACCCATGGTAGCAGAGGCGAACACAATGGCTTCGTCGATTCCAATCGTAAGAGCGCCGCCTGCCTGCCCGGCTAAGCGACCCGTTTCGATGGTGACCGTCTTGTTGCCAACGACGGCTGAATAACGTTTACCTTCGGGGTTCATATTTAATTGTCTCCTAAATGTGGGCAGATGACGATCCGCCCCTGGAAAATTCCGCCTGCGGGGTCAGGGACTGAAGAGTGGGAACAACAGAGTTATTCGCGCTATTCAATTCCTGACGGCGGTTTAAAAAGACCCTAAAGGTCTCGAAGACCTTTAGGGTCTAACACTCTTACTTACGGCGCAGATTCAATTTTTCAGTCACATTCAAGTACGACTGATAATTGCTCTGGCGCAGATAGGTGAGCAAGCGGCGGCGCTGACCCACCAACTTGAGCAGACCACGACGGCAGGATTGATCCTGCTTGTTGTTGCGCAAGTGCTCGGTCAACTGTGTGATGCGGTTGGTGAGGATGGCAACCTGAACTTCAGGTGAGCCGGTGTCCTTCTCATGGCGATGAAAACCTTCGATCGCCTTTGTCTTAACTTCCTTTGCGAGGGGCATGACGTATGCTTCTCCTTTCTAATAATATTGGCAGCAACTTGCGCTGCACTCTGCAGGTCTCCGTGCCGAAAGCTCGAGCCTCTTTAGAGGTTTTACCGTCGGTAGGACCAGTCACGGGGCAAGATTATACCAGAGAATTTGCTCCCTTCGCCGTCCTCGGCGAAGGGGCTACTCACCGTGCGCCGCCGGGGACGGCGGCTGTGAGCCTAAGCCTATTTTCAACGCCCGCTCATGCTCCTCAAAATGCCCGGTCACATAGCGAAAAAGACGCTCAACGCTGACCTCACCTTTGAGGTCTGATACATAATCCAGCGGGTATATGGCTGTTTTGACCAAATCCTCCTCCCGTGTTCGCCTCAATCTGGACTTTATAACTGCATGCGCCTTCCCATACGCCTTAAGCAAACTCTGACGGTTGACTCGTCTACTCCGTCCACGCCCGAACCAAGCGTTGACCGAGTTGAAGAAGCGTGAAGGGAAATGCCGCATTAGAAAATTGTAAAGCCCAGTCGCATAGACCGTCATCCAAACTTCCAGCGCCAGCGCCCGCGGACCGAGGGTGATATGAA
>JBDKJK010000166.1:0-3856 GCA_039796675.1 Chloroflexota bacterium | reverse complement strand
CGGTTGCCACAGGCAAACCGAATCATGTCCTCACTATTCACATGAGCAAAGGCGCGCCCAAGTCTGCCCGGCTGGATGCGGCGGCAGTGCGAAAACGCGCTTCCTCCAAGGGTGATTTGGTGGTTGAAGTGAAACCCGGTGAAACGATCACCGCTTTGGCTGTGGCTTGGATGCTGGAGAGTTATATCAAGGTAGCAAAAGCCGAAGAGCCGAAGAAGAAAGAAGGCGGAAAGCAGAAGGCAGTGAAAGCGCCTGTGAAGAAGGCTAGTAAACCCGTTGCGAAGGCGAAAGCAAAACCGGCTAAGAAGGTATCCAAGCCGGTGAAGAAAGTCCCTGCGAAGAAAAAGAAATAGTAGTTAATCAGACCTCCGAAGTCTTCAGGACTTCGGAGGTCTTGTTTATAGGCGGTATAATTAGGGTTATTCAAGGAGTTACTTATGAGAATCGATTGGCATACATTTATCTCAGTTGACCCTGAAATTCATCACGGTGAACCGTGCATTTCCGGCACGCGTATCCCCGTTTCACTTATTGTTGGCAGTATTGCGGATGGTATGACCTTCGATGAAATTCTTGCAGAATATCCTCAATTGAAGAAAGACTCGGTAAAGGCGGCGCTTGCTTATGCGGCGGATACCGTTCGACGAGAAGTATTTCTGCCATTGGCAGGATAAATTCCATGTCTCTCAAAGTCATTGTCGATGAAAATTTGCCAGGTCGGGCTGTGCAACTGTTAAGGGAATATGGCTATGATGCGGCAAGTGTTGCTGAATTGGGGATGGGCGGGTGGAAAGACTCGCAATTGTGGATCGCTATTCAACGAGATGAAAAGTTTCTGATTACAGCAGATAAAGGGTTTGGGGATATCCGTGTTTATCCGCCGGGAACCCATTTTGGCATTTTGATATTACGCCCAGAAGAAGATGGCATTCGTCCTTTAGTGGATTTATTACAAAAGGTGTTAGAGTCTTATAAACTTGAAGATTTTGTGGGAGCAACAACAGTGGCGACTCCAAGGGGAATACGATTGAGAAGGGAATAACGCAGAGTAGGGTTGATTTTGGAAAGTTACTTGACAGTGAAGAAAGAACCAAAGCCTGTTAAGAAAGAAGTAAGGGAAGTAGTATAAAAATAAAATCTCCGAAGTCTTAAAGACCTCGGAGATTTGCTTTTAGATCACTTCTGCGCATTTCCAACTAGATCCAGCTCAGGCGCGATCTTGCGCATGGCTTGAATGACATTGCCAACGTGTTCCCAGATATCAATGCCGAACTCTTTGGCGGCATGTTCCATTTCTTCACGGTTGGTTCCGGCGGCGAAGGCTTTGTCCTTCCACTTCTTTTTGACAGAACTGGCTTCAAGGTCATACAACGAGCGTGAAGGGCGCACCAAGGCAACGGCGGTGATGAGACCCGTCACTTCGTCGCAGGCGCAGATGGCTTTGCGGCGTATCGTGTCGCGCGGCAAGTTCAAGTGATCGGCATGGCTCAAAATATCTTGAATGATGTCTTCAGGCACGCCGCGTTCACGCAGAATGGGCGCTCCGTTTTGCGGATGTCCCTCAAGCGAGGGGTGGATCTCCCAATCGAAATCGTGTAACAGACCGATCAAGCCCCAGGCGTCTACATCCTCGCCGAATTTTTCGGCATAAAAACGCATCGCCGCTTCAACAGATAACATGTGCCGTACCAATCCTTCGTTTTTGACATATTCACGTACAAGAGCAAGGGCTTCTTCACGATTCATTTTGTCTCCTCTAGTTGTGTCATGCTGAGCGACAGCGACACATGCACCGCGGTGCGGATGCAGTGCGGTGAGCATCTCTACAATAATCTAAGAGACTCTTCGCTATCGCTCAGAGTGACATGATTATTGTATCGGCTCAGGTTCACCAAGCACGGGCAATGGTTTCGTAATCATCAGATCCCACGCGGCTTGGAAGACAGCAAAGGCCTCGCGGAAGTTCCACCAGATGCGGGAACGCTTCAGAAAATAGCGGTTATCGGCTTCGACGCCGTTTGAATCAACACCAAACCAGTTGCAAAGTGTCAACGCGCGCGGCATGTGAAAATCTTGAGTCACGAGAATGGCTTCTTCTACACCGAAAATATATTTGGCGCGGTAACAGGTATCGTATGTGCGTCTGCCTGCATAATCAAGCACGATGTCTTCATCGGGCACGCCGCGTTCCAACGCATATTGGCGACCTGCCTCCGGCTCGTTGTATGTGATCTCGCGGTTATCACCGCTGATCAATATCTTTTCTACCTTGCCTGCCTGATACAAGTTAACGGCAGTCAACATGCGGTCGCTCAACACAGGTCCAGCTGAACCATCACGCAGCAAACCTGCGCCGAAGACGATGACAACTCGTGCGGGTGGAACTTCTTCCAAGGTGAATGTCCGCGGGTTTGCGAACAACTCCATGATCAGTCTGGGCATGAATAGACCAATGGCAATCAGCACCGCGAGCACAAGGGCTGCCTGCCAAAGAAATTTGAATATTTTTTTCAACACGATGTTATTCTATCAAAGTCAGCAGATCCAACCCTGTGGCGTTCACATACGCGATGAACTCTGCATAGGCGGCATCTTCCACGGGCAGCATTTCATCGAAGCCATAGACCGTCTGCATGGCGGCTTTGCCTTCGGGCGTGGTCATAAAGTCAATGAACGCGCGCTGAATTCCGCGCCGCATTTCGAACGGCAAAGACGTTGCCATGGAAATATTTTCATACGGGATGATCTCTGGAATGCGCCATGCCACAAGAACACGCTCCATCACATCGGGATAATCTGCTTCGAGAGCAGGTGAGACGCGGGCATCGACAAAGGTCCCGCCGAAATCGCAGATATCATCCACGTAGACGCCGCGCACCACATTGGGCTGACCTTCGAGAAATGCCCCGGTTCGCGGCTGGACCTGAGCCTGATTCAGCAATCCGAACGGCACCACATACCCCGACGGCGAGATCTCGTCGCTCCAACAGGGTTTCTTGTCTTGAAATTGTTTCAAGGCAGTTGCAGCATCTGTTGTATTTTCGCTGCGTGTTTCATCGAAGTAGGCTGTGAATTCACTGTCACGGTTAATGATGATCTGTGCGCCGTAGAACATCTCTCCGTTGCGGACGTGTGCCAGCAACGCTGTAGCCGAATTATCTCCACGGGCGAGCACGAAGGCATACGGCGAAAGAGATGCGATATGAGCATTGCCTTTTGCCAGAGACTCGATCAATGCCTCTTCAGATGCCGGGATGACGGTGACGATGCGGTAGCCGGTTCGTTCTTCGAGATATGCGGCAAGCTCATCTCCAGCCGCGATGACGGCTTCGTTGGGGCGTGGGTTGGCAGCCAGAGCGAGGATCAAAGGATTCTGGTCTGTGCCAGGTTCTGGCGGGGAGAGAGGCGCTTGTGTCGCGGCAGGAGTCGGCGTGAGCGTAGGAGTCACTGTGGGAGTCCCGAGAGTGATTTGCAACGGGAAGGAACATCCAAGCGTAAATAAGAGTGTTAATATAAGTATGATGTTTTTTGTCTTACAGGTTTGTTTGTTTTCAAGCATAATGACCTTGCTATAATAATACGACAAGTTTAATGAAGTGCCGCTGATTGAGCGGTAAAAGGACAAAAATGAAAAATACATTTAGCACGATCATGTCCATTTTGATTTTAGTGGTACTTGCCGCTGGGGTCTATTTTATCGTAGAGACCGTGCGCGATACCGCTGCCGCCGCTACCGAGCCTTTTGACCAGGTGAACCAGGCGAATCAGGCATTGCAAACGCAGGTGGCGCAGCTTGCGAATCCCACCGCAACAATCATCCCAGATCCGGTGACGTACATCAACGAAGTGCGCGCGT
>JBDKJK010000165.1:0-2904 GCA_039796675.1 Chloroflexota bacterium | reverse complement strand
TCAATTCAACCCCCATTGGTCATATTCCATTTTCCACTTGACCCTTGCCCTTGATGGTTCTACAATTCAATGAGCCGACAAAATGCCCGCTTCTTTCTTAACTGGAAGTTGGTACGGCTTCATGAAACCTTTCTATTCTGATAATTTTTCCCCCAACAGGAGACACAGCATGACCGATTATTTATTCCGTGGTTCGCTCGAAAAATTGGATAAAGACGTTTATGAATTAACCCAACTCGAAGCCGAACGCCAGTATCGCAAGCTCATCATGATCCCCAGCGAATCGACTGCGCCGATGGCGGTGCGTGAAGCGTTGATGTCTGCCTTTCAGAACATTTACGCCGAAGGCTACCCCAGCGAAGAATCGCGCTGGATGACCGAGGACGAAATTCTCGATCACCCGATGCGGCTCGCCGACTATCGCCGCAACGGTGACCCGCGCTATTACAAAGGCGTGGAATATGCCAATGCCGTGGAAGCGCTCGCTCGCAAACGCGCCGCGCAGACTTTTGCCGCGAACGGATTTACTGCCAATGATATTTACGTCAACGTGCAGGCGCTCTCAGGCGGACCTGCCAACAACGCGGTCTATCAAGCCTTGTTGAACATCGGCGATACCGTCATGGGGCTCGACCTGCTGCATGGCGGGCATCTCTCGCACGGTTCACCCGTCAACCGCAGTGGCAAATGGTTCAAGGCTGTGCATTACGGCGTGGACGCCAATGAGAAGCTCGATTACGAAGCGATTCGTCAGCTTGCGTTGGAACATAAACCGAAACTGTTGATCGCTGGCTACTCCTCTTATTCATGGATTCCCGATTGGAAGAAGTTCCGTGAAATTGCGGATGAAGTCGGCGCGTACTTGCTGACCGACATCTCCCACATCGGCGGGTTGGTGGCGGCGGGTGTGGTGCCTTCGCCGATCGGCATCGCGGACGTGGTTATGTCTACCACTCACAAGAGTCTCGACGGTCCACGCGGCGCGGTGTTGATGACCACCAAAGCCGACATCGCCAAGAAGATCGATAAAGCCGTCTTCCCCGGTGAGCAAGGCGGACCGCATGTGAACGTCTTCGCGGGGTTAGCGTTGACCTTCAAGCTGGCACAGACCAAGCAGTTCAAGAAACTGCAAGACCAAACCATCAAGAACGCTGTGGCGATGGCAGATCAATTCACCAAGCGCGGACTTCGCGTTCCCTTCGGCGGCACGAACTGTCACATGTTGAATGTAGATTGTTCATCCGTCGTGGGTGAAGATGGAACGAAGTTGAGCGGCGACCAGGCGGCGCGCATTCTCGATATTATCGGTGTGGTCGTTAATCGCAACACCATCCCCGGTGATAAGAGCGCGGCGGCGCCTTCGGGCATTCGCCTCGGTACGCCGTGGATCACCCAGCGTGGATTCAACGAGAAGCAGTCGCGCCAATTGGCAGATATCATCGCCGATGTGCTGTTGGCGTGTGCGCCGCATGCAGTGGATACTGTCCGCAAGGGCAAGCAGCGCCGCGCCAAAGTGGATTTCAATGCGTTGAACGTTGCCAGGTTGAAAATTAGAAAGTTGGCAACCAGCGCGGGTATTGATTTCAAGCCGACCAAGACCGGTTACCCGCATTTCTATTACATCGACGATAAATCGACGAGTGGCGTGTTCGAGATTACTGGCTTCAGGGTGCGTCAGGTAATGGACTATGTAACTTCGAGCGATGTGGCGGCGTTGAAGCCGGGCAAATCACAGGCGACGACGATCACAACTCCGAAGGGTGTTGTGAAAGGTGTGCTCACCTGCATTGACATGGGCGCGTATTATTTGCAAGTGCCTGCGGCAAAGGCGGGCATTGTTGGCACATGGCTGCGCGATCTTTCCGACGGCTATACATCGTTCAACCTTGATGGCAGCAAAGACTTTACGACCAGGCGCATTCCGGGTCCGACCCTTGTGGTGGATTGGAAGAAACTCAAACCGGCGAAGGTGAGCGGAAGCGGCGTGGATGTAGATAAACCTTACTTTATCGGAACCATGCCCAAGGTCCAGAAAGAGGCGCTGCCGCCTTTCGTTTGGAATGAGGCTGAAGGGGAGTTAAAGAAAACAGCGTTGAATCAAACTCATAAGGATCTCGGCGGCAGAATGGTCCCTTTTGCGGGTTGGGAAATGCCAGTGCAGTATACGGGGATTTTTGAGGAACATTTGGCGACGCGGCAGGCGGCGGGTTTGTTTGACGTGAGCCACATGGGCGTGTATGACGTGCGTGGCGCGGATGCCGCCTCTTTCCTCGACACGGTCTGCGGCAATGACTGTGGGGCTTTGATGCCCGGTGAGAGTTTGTACACCCACTTCCTCACGCCCGATGGCGATGTGATCGACGATACGTTGGTCTACCGCCGCGGATTTGATAACTTCCTGGTGGTGGTCAACGCGTCGAACGATGACAAGGACCGCACGTGGTTGGAAAGTGTGCGCGACGGCAAAGTGAAAATTGATAACGCTCGTCCGTGGGCGCGCGCGTACGGTTACAACGCGGAGATCCGCAATTTGCGTGACCCGAAATCTGGCAACGACATGCGCGTGGACATTGCTTTGCAGGGACCAAAGTCTCGCGATATTTTGTTAGCGATGGGCGTGGATGATGAGACGAGGGGACGAGTCATGAAGTTGAAACGCACTGAATTGTGCGATGCAAACATCGGCGGCTTTGACTTGATCGTTTCGCGCACGGGTTATACCGGCGAGAAGATGGCGTTTGAGTTGTTCGTCCACCCGGATAGCGCCGTGGCATTTTGGAACGGCGTGTTGAAAGCGGGTGAGCCCTTTGGCGTGAAGCCCATCGGCTAGGGTGCGCGTGACTCGCTCCGCACCGAAGCGGGCTTGCCGCTGTATGGTCATGAGATGGGATTAGGTTCCGGCAA
>JBDKJK010000164.1:0-7298 GCA_039796675.1 Chloroflexota bacterium | reverse complement strand
AATTTCAACTTTCAACCTGTAACCTTATTCAATCCAATTCGCGCCCCAGTCAGGTTCAGGGTCATTTGTTATTTGTCTCATCCCAGAACCGTCTGCTTCCATGATGTATAAGTCTGCCTGGTCGTTATTTCGCAGAGAATTGAAGACAATGAATTCACCGTTCGGCGAGTAGGATGCACCCGCATTATTCCCGCCATCGGTTAGTTGAGCGAAATTTCCCGTTGCAACATCGATCTTGAAAATATCCTTATCCCCGAACGGACCGGCATGAATGAGCAGGGATTTACCATCCGGCGACCAATCAACACTGCCGCCAATGCCTTGCAAGCCTTGAGAGATTTTCAAATGATTGCGTCCATTGGCATCCATGGTAAAGATCTCGTATTCCTGAGGAACACCTGTATTCATGGCATAGGCGATTCTTTCTCCATCTGGCGACCAGGTCACAGAAACGATATCCCCCGCTCCCGTATAAACCAAGCGCGGATTCAAACCATCGGCGTTCACCATCCATATTGCCGTGGGATCGTCTCCCACACGATTGGCGAAGGCAAGAGTACGCCCGTCTGGCGAAAAATCTGGGGCAATGACATTCCCAACATTGTTCGTGATCTGAAAGACTTCTTTTTCAAGAAAATTCAACACAAAGAAATCAAATGGACCATTCCGGTTAGAGGCAAATAAGACCGAGCCGCCATCGGGTGTGAAGATGGGGTAGTAGTTGCTTGCTGCCATGTCGGTCAGTTGATTGAGGTCACTGCCGTCGCGATTGATGATGCAGAGTTGGTTATAGTCGCCGCGGGTGCAGGTGAAAACGATGCGCCCGCCGTTCGTCAGTGTGGGGCGTGGGGTGGGGGTATCTGTTGGTGCGGGTGTAAAGTCTACGACGATGGATGTGAAGACGATCGGTGTAGGCAGCACGATCTCATCGGCAGGGCGGACGAAAAAGAAGAGCGAGAGAAACCCCGCGATCAGTATAAATAGAAAGATGGGTACAACACCAATAGATGAAGAGGCTTTCTTCTTCGGTGTTGAAATGGACGCAAGTCTTTCTTCCAGTGGAAGGGCATCTGCGAGAACAGAGGTGGTTTTGGGTGGCGGGAGAAATTCCCAGCTGTTGAGAATGTTCGAGAGAATGGGAGTCCGCTCGGGGTGAGTGCGAGGCGGCACTTTATCCAATGGCACTTGAATGGAGAGCGCAAGTGCAGAGAGCAATTCGGTGTTGGTCTTGAGTCGCTCTTCGGAGTTTTTTCGCAACGCCCACAGAATCATGCGTGAAAATTTGTCGGGGATGTTTGAATTTAGGGTGGTCAGAGCAGGCGGCGTGGACGTGAGATGCGCTTTGCGAATCGAATCTCTTGCGCGCGGCGCTGCCTTTCCGTTGATCCAATTTCCGGTCATGGCTTCGTACAGTATGACCGCCAGCGCATAGATGTCGGCGGCTGGGGTGAGGGGGCTTTCGAGAAATTGTTCTGGCGCAATATAGAGCGGGGGGTATTTTCCAAATGGGCTTTCGGTTTTTGTTTGGGCAAGCCTTGCGCCTGCAATGCCGCATACGATCACTTCTCCGCGTTGATTGATGCGGATGAGTTCAGGCGCGAGGTGCAGGTGCAGCAGATTTTGTTTATGAAGCGCCTCTAGCCCGCCGCCAATAGATTTGGCGATAAAGAGTGTTTCTTCCGCTGCGAGCCGCCCTCGTTCACGGACTGTCTTTAGTGAAGGACCATCGACCCAATCTTCTACAAAAAAAGTATGAGTGGATGTTTTGTGAAGCCCGTGAAAGGGGTTGAGGTTTGGGTGTGAAATGCCTTGCAGCCGAATTGAATTTGATTCAATTGCTTTGAGTTCTTCCGAATTCCCCGTGATGGATGGCGGCAGGATGGTGAGGGCAATTGCTTTTTGACTGCGTTCTTCGGTGGCGCGATACAGATCACCCAGTGGAGTGAGAGCGATGAACTCTTCGATCCGATATTGATTGAGTAGGGTTTTGATCGTGACCGGGGTGGGCATTATCTTTCATTGCACCTGTTTACAACGCCCACGCCAGCATCAAGCCAAAGATGGCAACCACCAGACCGATATGTAGGAATAGGTTTGTCGTCACAAGAAAAGAGCCGGGGATGAAAATAGCCAATACTAGGTTAATGAAGATCAGCGCAATTCCGATCAGCGGCATTAGTCCCTTGCGATGGGCGAGATAGTTTGACATGAAATCGAGCAGTCTTGAGATCATACTTCCTCCTCCAGGTCGGCTTCTTCTGTACTGTGCAATGCAGTACCGTTCGATTTGAACTTCCAGGGGGCGAATTGAGCCACAAGCCTCCCGGGAATTGAGCCATGAATGCGAACGCCGCCGCGTTCATGCTCCACGCGCTCGACCTGACCCAGCTCATGGAAGAGTGAGATTAATGCACCTTCTTTATATGGAAGGCGCACATCGATCTGCTCATAGGCTTCGAATAGTTCTGCTTGAACGAGCCGCAGCAGCTCAGCCATGCCTGTGCCTTTCAATGCAGAGATGGCAACAGACTTTGGGAAATTTTCGAGAATGCGCGCGGCGTTTTCGGGATCTTTCAACTGGTCTGCTTTGTTCAATGCGGTGATCATCGGGATGTGACTGGCGTCGATCTCTGATAACGTCTCAAGCACGGCTTGATATTGCCCTAATGCGTTCGGGTGTGAGATATCGACGATATGCAGAAGCAGGTCGGCTTCGGCAATTTCTTCCAATGTAGCGTGAAAAGCCGCGATCAATGCGGTGGGAAGTTTTTGAATAAAGCCGACAGTGTCTGTGATCAATGCAGTATTGTCACCGGGGAGTTGCACGCGGCGAGTGGTGGGGTCTAGCGTGGCGAATAACTGGTTCGCCACGTACACGTCCGCTTTGGCGAGGCGATTTAGCAGTGTAGATTTGCCTGCGTTGGTATACCCAACCAGCGCAACAGTGGGGATGCGTGAGCGTTTGCGCTGGGCACGATAGCGCATGCGATGTGCTTCTACTTTTTCCAATTCTTTTTTGATGTGAGAAATGCGTGTGCGGATCGAGCGACGGTCTACTTCGAGCTGAGTTTCACCGGGACCACGCAAGCCGACACCGCCGGTTGAACCGGCACGTCCGCCGCCACCGCCTGCCTGCCGTTCAAGATGTGTCCATGCGCGGGTGAGGCGCGGCAGGTTGTATTCATATTGGGCGAGTTCCACCTGCAACATGCCTTCTTTGGTGTGGGCATGTTGAGCGAAGATATCGAGAATGAGAGCAGTTCGGTCAATAACGCGGATGTTCTTGCCGAGTGCTTTTTCTAACTCGCGTTGATGGCGCGGTGACAGTTCATCGTCAAAGATGACGACTTCGGATAGAGTTTCTTCTGCAAGAAGTTTTAACTCCTCCACCTTGCCGGGACCAATATACGTTTCGACATGCGGGCGATTCAGTTTTTGGGTGATCTCGCCGACCACGTCCACACCGGCGGTATCTGCCAGTAGGGCGAGTTCTGCAAGTGAATCTTCGAGGGAAAGGATCTGATCGTGATCGCGTAATTCAACGCCTGCTAAAAAGGCGCGTTCACGCGGAGGGGTTGTCGGTTGGGGAATTTTCTTTGCCACTTGTTTCCGTTTCTGTTTTTTGCGGGTCTGAGGTTCCGAAGAACTTGATCATCACCGGGTTGTTCGGTTCGGTGCGGGTCGGCAGCAGGATGTGAAAGGTGGAGCCGGGTAATTTTACTTCGTCATATCCCGTAGATTCAACCCAGATCGTGCCGCCGTGTGCTTCGATGATTCCGCGGGTGATCGAGAGACCAAGCCCAGGTCCGCCACCTTTGAACTTGGTCTTGCCACTTGAGTGCAGGTCTGTCCTTCCGAGCTGACCGAACTTATCAAAGATGCGAGTCTGATCTTCAGGCGAGATGCCAATGCCTGTGTCGCTAATGGTGACTTCAATAAAGCCGGGCAGCAGGCGTCCATCAAGAGTGATCGTGCCGTGGTCGGGGGTGTACTTGATGGCGTTCGTGATGACGTTGTTAAGCGCTTGATACAGTCGTTCAGAGTCGCCGTAGATCATCAAATCACTGCCTTCAAAGTCATGAATATCCAGCGTCTGTTTGCGTTCTGCGATGGGCTTTTTGAACTCATTACGAACCAAATTCAACAAGTGACTGATCCACATGGGTTGGATGTTGAGCGTCAGCAAATTATTATCGATCAACGAGACGTCGATCATATCGTCGATGATATCACGCAGACGCAGGATGCCGGTATTGACACCCTTCAGATAGCTTTGCATTTGTACCTGTTCCGAATTCTGCACCATATCTGCCATCATAGAGGTGTAGCCTTCGATCAGCGTTAACGGAGTTTTCAATTCATGTGCCGCCACCGAAATAAATTTAGATTTATTCTGGTCTAGGGTTTGTAATTTTTCCTGCACCGCACCCAATTCCTTCGAGATGTGCGCCACACGGGTTTCCATTTCGTAGCGGACTACCACACTCAGGCTGTGCGCCAATACTGGGGTGACTGCGGCAAGCAGTTCAAGCGCATCTTTATTCTTAAGATGGTCGTGCGCCACTTCGATGGTGAGGGCGATCATGCGGTTCAACACGAAAGAGACGTAGTAATCTGCCTGTTCAAGATTCGTTTCGGTCGGGGAACGCCCCCAATCGTACAGAATCGGGTCGAGCCACGCCATATCGCCTGTGGCGACCGCCTGCTCGAGTAATTCATAGAAGCGTACCAATTCTTCTGTAAAACCTGCACGAACACCTTCCCCCGCCGCCAATTCGCGGGAGATGCGCTCCACCCAGATCGTGCGTAATTTTTTCAGCGATGTCTGTACTGTCATTTGCTTAAGTGTACGCCCAGTTTTTGCTTTTGACCATACTATCGAGAACTTTGTTCAACCAGCCAATGCCAGAGGGTATCTCCCACCGCGCCGAGGCTTTCTGCTGAGACCTTGTCTGAGGTGTCTTCGGTTGTGTGCCAGTAGGGATAATCGAAGTCAATAATATCCACTGCCGGAATGCCTTTTTCAAGGAAGGGAGTGTGGTCGTCCAACATGCTGTGTTTTTCGGCTTGGATGAACACGTCGCCGTAGCCAAGCTTTGCCGCTGTATTCCAAATTTCTGTGCGGATGGTTTCGTCTGAATTCATTTCATAATACAGGTTCAAATCCGCATCGCCGATCATATCCACAATCACCACGGCTTGCGGCGTCACTTGTATTTCTTCCACGAAGGCACGCGAGCCGAGAATCCAGTCCCAGCCTTCAATGCGCCCATTATCTTCAGCATCGAAGAATACCAACCACGTAGGGGGAATGTCTTCTGGCAATGTGCGCGCCAATTCAAGCAAGATAGCAACACCCGAAGCGCCATCATTTGCGCCGGGCACGGGTTGAGTGCGTTTGCTTTCGTCGGGGTCGTTATCTGCAAAAAAACGCGTATCGTAATGGGCAGCGAGGATGATCTGCGGCAACTCGTCGCTTCGTTTTGCAATGATATTAAAAATGGGATTCCCCAACTGCTCCGACTCGTGGACCTCTACCAACCATCCAGCGGATTCCAATTCCTCCCGCATCCATTCGCGGACTTGGGCATGCCCCGCCGACCCAGGTGTGCGCGGCCCCATATCCACTTGAGTCTGCACATCAAGATACGCCCGCGAACCGTCGAAGACTGCGGGCATGGGGCTTGGGGTTGCCGTAGCCGTTGGAGCGCTTTCAGTGGCTGTAACGGTAACGGTAGCAGACTCAGACCCAACGGTTAGAAAAGAGGCGGCGTACCATCCTAGAACGATCAATAGCAAACTCGTCACCAATGATAAGTAGAGAACAACGGCACGTTTGTTCATTATGGGTTTTCTTGCAGGCAGGCATCCAGGGCTTGTGCGGCGCGCGCGGCGTAGGCTTGCCCTTTTTCGCGCTTGCCAATTTTCTTTTCAAGATTCAAATCAGGCAAAATACCGAAGTTGGCTTTCATCGGTTGGAAGTCTTTGAGATCGGCGTGGGTGATGTAGTGACATAGCGCACCGAGCATGGTTTCATTTGGCAGAGTCAACAAGGGTTGATTTTTTACGAGGCGTGCCATGTTGATGCCCGCCAGCAGACCTGTGGCAATGTTGCCCATGTAGCCTTCCACGCCGGTGATCTGACCCGCGAAGAAAAGATCGTCGCGGGTGATGTGCTGAAGGGTGGGGCGCAAAAGTTTTGGCGAAGCGATGAAGGTGTTGCGGTGCATCTGACCATAGCGTTCGAATTCGGCATTCGCAAGACCTGGAATCGTTCTTAAGACTCGTTTTTGTTCGGGAAATTTTAAATTGGTTTGAAAACCTACGATGTTGTATAAGCTCCCGGCGAGATTATCCTGCCGTAACTGCACCACCGCGTATGGGCGTTTACCCGTTTGCGGGTCGCGCAAGCCGACCGGGCGCATAGGACCATACGCCAGTGATTCGTCTCCGCGCTCGGCGATGATCTCAACGGGCAGACAGCCTTCGAAGAATTGACCGGCTTTCACACCAGTTTTGATCGCGTCTTCAAAGGCGCGTAGTTCGATGCGTTCGGCGGTTCGTAGCGCGTTGATAAATTCGTAATAGCCTTCTTTGGTAAACGGACAGTTGATGTAATCGCCGTCTTCCTGTTCGCTCTTATCGTAGCGCGAAGCACGGAAGGCGATGTTCATATCAATGCTATCAGCGCGGACGATGGGGGAGATGGCATCAAAAAAGAAAAGGTGTTCATCGCCGCTCAATGCTGCAATGGATTTGGAGAGACTGTCTGAGGTGAGAGGTCCGCTGGCAACGATGACCGGCGTGTTTGGAATCTCTTTGACTTCTTCACGGATCAGCTCAATGTTCGGGTGACTTTCGATCTTTTCGGTCACACGGCGTGCAAAGGCTTCACGGTCTACGGCGAGGGCTGCCCCGGCGGGCAGAGACGTTTCTTCCGCGCAATCAACCAGCATGGAATTTAAGCGGCGTAGCTCATTTTTCAGCACGCCTGAGGCACGGTCGGGTAGGTTCGAGCCGAGTGAGTTCGAGCAGACGAGTTCCGCCAGGTCGCTGGTCACATGCGCGCCAGTTGGGTTGGCGGGGCGCATCTCATAAAGTTTTACTTTAATATCCTGTTGGGCGAGCTGCCATGCGGCTTCACTGCCAGCCAGCCCGCCGCCGATAATAGTGGCTGTATTCATAGGGCGCTATTTTACCATTCAGGCTGTGCAGACCATGGACGACAGACGATTGACGATGGTGGTCTATGGTCTATAGTCTTTCGTAATGTATAATTTATAAAACACCCACCATGC
>JBDKJK010000163.1:0-4199 GCA_039796675.1 Chloroflexota bacterium | reverse complement strand
GTGGGTTATTGAGCAGTGAGTTTGCGGCTTGGTAGGCGTACCAATCCATTGCGCCGGAAGTGGGCACGCCGAATTTATTGAATCCGCGCCTGCCGGAATCTTGGAGGGTGGCGATGCCGGTAAGGTCGGTGAGTTCAATTGCGGGCGACGATAGACCGCGGACAATGGACGATGGATGGTTGTCTATGGTCAATGGTCTATTGTCCGTCGTCAGGTATAAATTTTACTGTGTCGCCGGGGGAAAATAAAAACGGGTTATCACTTAATGGGTCGAACAACTTGAGGGGTGTGTGACCGAGGATATGCCAGCCGCCAGGCGAGTCTATGGGGTAGATGCCGGTTTGAGAACCAGCGATGGCGACGGAACCAGCAGGTACGCGAGTGTGTGGGGTGGATAGGCGGGGGAGAGTCAGTTTTTCGGTGAGAATGCCAAGATAGGGAAAGCCGGGGGTGAATCCCATCATGTAGACGGTGTACTCACGCTCGCTGTGCAGGCGAATCAACTCAGAGGGAGATAAGGCTAGGGTTGTGGCAGCAGGTTCAAGGTCGGGTCCCGAAGCGCTGCCGTAGAGGACGGGAATCTCCAAGCGGCGAGAAGGTCTGTGAGTCGAATCATCCAGAAGGGAGATTTTTTCCTCAATGATGTTTTTGATCTGGTTGTAGGTTGTTGCGAGCGGGTCGTAGTGGACGAGGATGGTGCAGTACGCGGGGACGGTTTCGATGACGGCGGGACTGGTTTGCAGAATCGTATCGAGGGCGTGGACGCGTGCGTTGAGTGCGGGGTCGATGGCGTCGCCGAGTTGGACGAGGATTGCGGAGTCGCCGAGCGGTTTGAGCATGTCAGCGTGTGAAGATGGAGATGGATTCGATGTGATAGGTTTGCGGGAAGAGGTCGAAGGGTGTGGCGTGTTGCAGGGTGTAGCCGCCTTTGATGAGTCGCGCCGCGTCTCGCGCTAATGTGGATGGGTCGCAAGAGACATAGGCGATGACTTGCGGGTTGATTTGCAGAACTGCGTCGAGGGCGAATTTATCGATGCCAGCGCGGGGCGGGTCGACGATCATATGTGTGGGTTGGGTCAGTTGTGACGCGAGGGCAGGCAGAATTTCTTCGGCAGCGCCTTCGTAAAGTTCGACGTTGTCGAATTCGTCGAGGTTGATGGCGAAGTCTTCACAAGAAGATGGAGATGCTTCGATGCCGATAACTTTGGCGTATTTATCGGCGAAGAATTTGCTGAACAAGCCAACGCCACAGTAGAGATCTATAAGAGTAATTGGTTGATTGGTGATTGGTAATTGGGTCTGTAAATGCTCAACCATTTTTTCTGCCATTGGGGTGTTGACTTGGAAGAAAGATGGTGCGGAGACGTGAAAGTCTACCCCTAGGACTTGGATGGTGAGTGCATTGCTGCCAGCGATGATGACGGGGTGTTCTTCGTAAACATGGACGATGGAGATATCGGCTTCGATCTCAAGTTCGGGTGTCTCTTCGGTTTCGGATTCGAGGATGAGCATGAGGTCATCATCTGCGCCGGAGCGGAGGGAGACGCGTTCGAGGTTCATGCGCGATTCGAATTGCAGGTCATTACGGAAAGCGTCAATGGTTGATTCAGGGAGATGACATTCTTCGATGAGAAGTGTTTTATTTCCGTGTGCATTGATAAAGCCAACTTTGCCATCATCCGTGAGATGGAATTGGACGTGGTTGCGGTAGTTCCACTGATTCGGTGAAGCGACAGCGGCTTGCACTTGCGGATTTTCAATTTTGCCAATGCGTTGAAGTTGGTCACGCAGAATGTCCGCTTTGGCGAGCAGTTGTTTTTCGTAAGGCAGGTTCTGGTAGTGACATCCGCCGCATTGGGTGAAGTGTTTGCATTTGGCTTGGATGCGATCTGGTGAAGATTTCAAAACTTCGAGGATTTCGCCGCGGGCGAAGTTTTGCTTTTCTTGGGTCAGTTGAATCCGAACGGTTTCGCCGGGCAAGCCAAAGGGAACAAAGACGGCACGACCGTCTTGAAGGCGTCCCATTGCTTCGCCGCCGTAGGTGAGTTTTTCGAGAGTGATTTCGTGTTGAGAAGAGGGCATATCTGGATTATATAATACCCACGGGTGAAAATTGCGCTCCTTTAGGAGGCAGAAAGCACAATTTTCACCCGAGTACGGTATACGTCAACAAAAAAGAGGAAAGACCGTTTTGAGTCTTTCCTCTTTTTGTTTCTTCAATTCAACTATTTCAAGATGAACGAAAGCCCAACCAGAATCGCAATGAAGAACCCAGCGAGGACACCGATACGGGCAAGATCCTTTTTGACCATGCTGTAATCGGGGTTGAATTCAACCTTCTGGGGTTGTGCGCTCGTCATTGAGATAGTAGAGGCGGGGCGTTTATTTTTCTTAGCCATTTTTATTTCTCCTAGTTTAATTCTGCAATCGCGCAAAGACGATAATGCGCTGATCGTTGACAAGATATGGATAGCACGAGATGAGCGTGACCGTGGGCGAACTGGTAGGCGCCATCACTTCTACGGCAGTGGGTTCAACGAGGACGGTGCGGTCTACAATGTAGATAAACTGCCGTTGTTGAGTATATACAATGATCTGGTCACCGGGAACGAGCCTATCCAAATAACGGAAGAGCTCGCCATACACATCGTTGTGCGCTGAGAGCACAAGATTGCCATCACGCCCAGGAGCCGATGAGCCAATATATTGCCCAACACCTTTTTTCAATTGCTCCCAACCATCCCCCTGCACCACAGGCGCATCCACATTCAAGGCAGGGATCTGGATGCGAACCGCCTGATCTGGCGCGGCAGTCGGCACAGGGATGTTCGACAGCGACTGCACCATAGGCAGCAAGTGTGATGGAATCTCAGCCTCGTTCGGCTTGGTATTGCCCTGCGCATCGGGCGGAGTATGCCCAGAAGGCAACACCACCGCCATCACGAGCGGAGTTGGCACAGCCGTTTCCGGGTTCAGTGCGGCAACCACTTCGGTATTGAGCGTGCGCAACAACCCAACCCCGTTAAGGATGACCACCACCAAACCAACGATCGCGAGGACTTCCACACCCAGGAGGATGCGGTCCAGCAGTTTGCGGCGCGGGTTGACGGGCAACGGCTCAGGCGCAGGGACGGCTGAATCAGCGGTATCAATCGTCGGCGTGGAAGGAGGCGAGTCCAGGTCCAGATCGGGTGCGAGCGAGATCACTCGTCCTGTGCGGCGGTAATGTTCAAGCCGGTCTTTGCGCGCTCCACGGCGCTTCTCCACCAGTAGGCGGCGCAGTTCTTCCACTGAGAGTTCTTCGGGCGCTTTTTTGCGTACCATAACGCCGGGATTATACCCGTTAAAATTAAGGGGATTGCCATTTTATGGGACAGTCGGTATAATGTGGGTCGCTTTCGGGCGGGTAGCTCAGTTGGTTAGAGCACATCGTTGACATCGATGAGGTCGTAGGTTCGAGCCCTATCTCGCCCACAAAAAACCACCTTCACAAGGTGGTTTTTTATTTTGTATTCCCCAAGTAGGATGAATAAACTCCTACCAGACGTTCATAAAGATAGGTGTCATTGTAGGTGATCGTACAAACACCGCGATAATCCCCAGTCAGGTTCGGGTTTTGGGAGCGTTGGTCAAATTGGCTTCTGATGAATTGGGAGATTGAGCAGTTCAGGCATTCTGACCACCAATCTTTCATTTGATCTTCCAGAGGACGAGCTGCTTCGACAAGATTTAACCGAAGAGTCATTTCTGCCCGGTCAATTTGATATAGTCTTTCGACTGCCCATAAAAAATATTGCAGAACAGCAGGGTCGGTATTCGCGATTTGAACACGGTTTCCTGTTTTATCACCTTCGCCCAGATAAAGCATGGCGAGTGCTACATGAACAGCGTCATTTTCAGGTAGGAATGATACGACTTCAACCCCTACTTGGAATGCCTGCTCTCTGGCATCCTTAAATCGTTTTTGGTTGGTCTTTCGCGCTTGGGCAACAAACGACGCCTGATTATCTTCAATGCGTTGTTGAATTGGTTCTTCCTGTTCAATTGTTAGGGAAATATTCTTTAATCAATGAGACAGGGTGCTTTTACTTACGCCAATTTGCTCTGATATCTCGTTATAGGAAAATCCCTGTTCCGTGCGGAGGTGCTCTGCCAGCAGGCGCTTCTCAGATTTTGCTTTCATTCTTTTCTCCCAATAC
>JBDKJK010000162.1:0-5210 GCA_039796675.1 Chloroflexota bacterium | reverse complement strand
TGCCTTGATCCTGCCACTGATCGCCAATGCTGGCGGTGTATTCTTCTGCAAACAATACCTTGAGTCCATGCTCATTCAAGATCTGATCGACGCCGCTCGTATTGACGGTGCCAGCGAGATCGGCATCTTCCACCTCATTATGATGCCCCTGGCATTACCCGGCGCCATCACCCTGGGCATCTTCACCTTCATCGGTTCATGGAATAACTTCTTCAACGCCTTCATCCTGATCTCGTCGCTGGACAAATACACCCTGCCCATGATGGTTCAAACTCTGCGTGGTGATGTGTATCGCACAGAATATGGTGCCATCTATTTTGGGCTTGCCGTTACCATCGTGCCTGTCATCATCTTGTATGCCATCTTCTCGCGCTACATCGTTAGCGGTATTGCGCTGGGCGCGGTCAAAGAATAACCAGAGTGACAGTCTGTTCGCAGACTTGATCTACACACCATGTTTTCATGGTGCGTATTCTCCTCTGTCCCCCACCTTATGGTGAGGTGGGGGACAAAAGCGGACGCATCGCATCATGCACGGACTGCCTCAATAACTCACAAATCACCCCAAGGAGCACTTCATGAGTGCGACGAATACAACAGAAAAAATTGCCTACCTTGACACCTCGTTATCCTTTATTGAACGCGCAAAAGACCTGATCTCACGCCTGACCCTCGAAGAAAAAGTGGGGCTTATGAGCCACCCGGCGCATGGCATTCCACGCCTGAACATTCCCGCCTATAACTATTGGAGCGAAGCCTTGCACGGCGTCGCCCGCAACGGACGTGCTACTGTCTTCCCGCAGGCAATTGCCATGGCTGCCACTTGGGACAAGGACTTGATCCTCAAAGTTGCAACCGCCATCAGCGACGAAGGACGCGCAAAATATCAAGAAGCTCTGCGCCGCAACGGTTACACTGACCAATATCAAGGATTAACCTTCTGGTCGCCGAACGTCAACATCTTCCGTGACCCGCGCTGGGGGCGTGGACAGGAAACCTGGGGCGAAGACCCCTTCTTCACTGGCGAGATGGCTTCCATGTTCGTATGCGGCTTGCAAGGTGACGACCCTAAATATCTCAAAGCGGCAGCGTGTGCGAAACATTTTGCCGTCCACTCTGGTCCTGAAAAAGACCGACACACTTTCAACGCCATTGTGACAAAACGTGAGTTGTACGACACCTACCTGCCCGCCTTCAAAAAACTGGTCACCGAAGCCAAAGTCGAATCAGTGATGGGTGCATACAACCGCACACTCGATGAAGTCTGTTGCGCCAGCCAACTTTTACTCGACGATATCTTGCGCGGCGAATGGGGCTTTGACGGGCACGTGGTCTCAGACTGCTTCGCGCTGTCAGATTTTCACCTCAACCACAAAGTCACAGAAGATGCGGCGGAGTCAGCCGCGCTCGCATTGGAACACGGCTGCGACCTCGGCTGCGACCACGTCTTCAATGAGATCCCGACCGCCATCGAACGTGGCGATACCACCGAAGCGCTCGTAGACCGCGCCCTGATCCGCACTTTTACCACCCGCTTCAAACTTGGCATGTTCGACCCAGCCGAAGAGGTGCCCTACGCATCCATCCCCACCGACGTAGTTGCATGCGATGAACATCGTCAGCTCGCATACCGCACTGCCACCGAAGCGGTCGTGCTGCTCAAAAATAAAAACAACGTTCTACCGATTCAACCTTCCACCAAGAAGATCTTCGTCACAGGTCCCACAGCCGCAAGCCTCGAAGTACTCCTCGGCAACTATTACGGCTTCAACAACAAAATGATTACCTTGCTCGAAGGTCTGGTTGGGCGCATTCCCGAAGGCATGGGGTTGGAATATCACTCCGGCACGCCGTTGAAACACACACGTGAGATTCCGCAAACATGGGCACCGGGTATGGCACAGTCTGCCGATTTTGCAATCGTATGCGCAGGCTTCAACTCGTTCCTTGAAGGTGAAGAAGGCGAGTCATTGCTCTCCCCGCAAAATGGCGACCGTGAAAGCATCTCACTTCCGCAAAGCCAGGTCGATTACATCAAAGAACTTTCTGCACATGGCGCGCGCATCATCCTCGTGCTCACAGGTGGCAGCCCCATTGCATTGGGTGAAGTGGAAGATATGGTTGAAGCGATCCTCTTCGTCTGGTACCCCGGCATGGAAGGCGGTCGCGCCGTTGCCGATGTTTTGTTCGGCGATGTTTCCCCTTCAGGCAAACTGCCCATCACCTTCCCAAAGTCGCTCGACCAACTTCCCGCCTTCGACGATTACAGCATGAAGGGTCGCACCTATCGTTACATGACCGAAGAGCCGCTCTATCCCTTTGGCTTTGGTCTGAGCTACAGCAAGTTCGAATATTCGGAATTACAACTCGATAAGACGACTCTGCCCAGTGGAGCTTCTCTCCACCTCAGCCTGACCCTCACCAACAGCGGCGCCTCAGACTCAGCCGAAGTTGTTCAATACTACCTGAGCGACCTCCACGCCTCAACCATTGTCCCGCTCCATCATCTCATTGGCTTCGAACGTGTCACCCTCAAGGCAGGTGAAAGCAAAACGCTTCAATTTACCATTACTCCCGAGATGATGTCATTCTACAATGAAGACGGCAAACTCACCCTCGAACCCGGCGAATTCAAACTCGAAATCGGCGGCTGTTCCCCCTCCCAACGCGGACAAGACCTCGGCGCACCAAAACCTGTCACCGCCGTGTTTGAAGTGAAGTAAATTACTTAGCAATGTCATTCTGAGCGGAGCGAAGAATCTCTTAGACAATCGTAGAGACCCTTCGCTCTCGCTCAGGGTGACAACCCTAAAACAACAAGGAGAATCACCCATGTCAGACTACACCCCCAAACCAGAAAACAAATTCACCTTCGGTCTGTGGACCGTGGGCAATATCGGGCGCGATCCCTTCGGTGGACCCGTACGCGATGCAAAATCCCCAGCCGATTTGGTTCGCCTGCTCGGAGAAGTCGGTGCATACGGTGTCAACTTCCACGATAACGACCTCATCCCCATCGACGCAACACCCGCCGAACGAGATGCCATTCTCAAAGATTTCAAGAAAGCACTCGCAGATACAGGCATCGTCGTGCCCATGGCGACGACCAACTTGTTCAGTGAAGCCATCTTCAAAGACGGCGCGTTCACCTCGAACGATTCCAAAGTCCGCGCGTATGCATTGCAGAAGACCATGAACGCCATTGATCTCGGCGTGGAACTCGGCGCAAAGATTTACGTATTCTGGGGTGGGCGCGAAGGCACAGAAAGCGATGCCACCAAAGACCCCATCACCGCCATCAAACGCAGCCGCGAAGCGATGAATTTCCTGTGTGAATATGCCCTCGATAAAAAGTATGATCTGAAATTTGCGCTCGAAGCCAAACCCAACGAACCGCGCGGTGACATTTACAACTCCACCACGGGTCATATGCTGGCATTCATCGCCACACTCGATCATCCAGACATGGTCGGTGTAAACCCGGAAGTGGCGCATGAACACATGGCAGGACTGAACTTCGTCCACGGTGTGGCACAGGCGATGGAAGCAGGTAAGCTTTTCCACATTGACCTGAACGATCAAGCCTTCGGGCGCTACGACCAAGACTTCCGCTTTGGGGCGGTCAATCTCAAGAGTGCCTTCTTCCTCGTCAAACTGCTCGAAGACAACAAATACAATGCCAGCCGTCACTTCGACGCACATGCCTATCGTACCGAAGATTACGAAGGCGTCAAAGACTTCGCGCGCGGTTGTATGCGCACCTACCTCATCCTCAAAGACAAAGCTGCCCAATGGAATGCAGACAAGGAAATCCAGTCCATCGTTGCTGAGATCAACGCCAGCGACGGCTCGATGGATCAATACTTTGGCAAATACTCTACGGCAAAAGCCAATGCCCTCAAAGCCCAAGCCTTCGACCGAAATGCCATTGCTTCACGTGGGCTAAAGTACGAGCGCCTTGATCAGTTGACGAATGAAGTGTTGTTAGGTGTGAGATAAAGTTTCAGGTTCCAAGTGTCAGGTATCAGGTTTCTCCTGATACCTGACACTTGATACAGGAGCACAGATGTACTTCTTAGGTATTGACACATCTACAACCTCAAGCAAAGCATTGCTCATTGACGAAAAAGGGGACGTGATCGCGGTTGCATCCAATCCGCATACGTTGCAAACGCCCAAGCCATTATGGTCGGAGCAAGATCCGCGCGAGTGGTGGGATGCGGTTGCGGCGAGTATCAAGTCCGTGTTGGAAAAGGCAGGCATCAGCGGAGAACGAGTCGGGGCAGTCGGGCTCACGGGGCAAATGCATGGGCTTATCCTGCTCGATGATGCTGGCAATGTTCTACGTCCTGCCATTCTGTGGAATGATCAACGCACGCAGAGTCAATGTGATGAAATCCATCGCATCATTGGCAAAGAAAAATTTATTCGCATCACTGGCAACGTGGCGCTGACCGGATTCACCGCGCCGAAAATTTTGTGGGTGAAAGAGAATGAGCCGGATGTGTACTCAAAAGCAAAATATGTTTTGCTTCCCAAAGATTATGTGCGTCTAAAACTCACTGGCGAATACGCGATGGATAAAGCCGATGGCGCGGGCACAGTCTTGTTTGATTTGAAGGCACGTGATTGGTCAGATGAAGTATTGTCCGCGTTGGATATTCCGCGCGCGTGGATGCCGAAAACGTTTGAAGGCACACAGTTCACGGGGTATGTCACTGAAGAGGCTGCGCGTCTTACTGGTTTGAAAGTGGGCACGCCGGTTGTGGCGGGAGGTGGCGATCAAGCCGCTGGTGCGGTAGGTGTCGGTGCAGTGGAGCCGGGCATTGTGGGTCTCACGGTGGGTACGAGCGGCGTTGTGTTTGCCACTACCCCATCGGCACTCATCGAACCCGAAGGTCGTTTGCATGCGTTTTGCCATGCCGTGCCGGGCATGTGGCACTTTATGGGTGTGATGCTTTCGGCGGCTGGAAGTTTGCAATGGCATCGTGATACGCTTGCGCCAAATGTAAGTTTTGATGATTTATTAAAAGAAGCAGAAGCGATTCCTGCGGGCAGTGAGGGATTGCAATTCCTGCCATATCTTTCAGGCGAACGCACGCCTCACCCCGACCCGTTAGCGCGTGGCGCTTTCATCGGCTTGACTCTACGCCATAGCCGTGCTCACATGACGCGCGCCGTGCTCGAAGGAGTGGCATTCGGGCTGAAAG
>JBDKJK010000161.1:0-7339 GCA_039796675.1 Chloroflexota bacterium | reverse complement strand
CAGCTCTTCAATAGAGTTGAAAGGGGCGGGCTGAAGTTCAAAAAATATTTCTTTGGTTATTGGATTAAAAAAAGATTCATTGTAATCTGAAGAAAATCTTACTGCAATTGGCATATCACTGAGTTTGTAAAGGCTAAGAAATACTCCCTTTTCATCACCTATTTTGGAAAAAGATAATGTGTCCCATAGCTCAATTAGTCCAAGTTCTGTTTGGGTGATAAGTATTTTGTTGTTTTCAGTGAACATAACATTTTCTATGCGATCTTTGAATGACAACGACTTTAACAATTCTCCCGTTGAAATATTCCATATCTTGACAGTGAAGTTAGAAAACCCAACAGCTATCATTTTTATATCGGTCGAGAATGCAATACTGTTTGGCAAAGAATTTTCATGAAAAGTTTCGACTACTTTGAGTTTTTCTGAACTGACCAGTTGAATATTCCCATTTTCATAGCCAATAGCAATAATTGAATCACTATTGCTGCTATCAAAAAATTGAGAAGTTGCTATTTCAGTGATTGCGTTGCTTTCAGTACTATTATCACTGAATTCCTTGACAACTCTAAGCTGATATAAATTGTTAATATTAATGGATAATGGGTGAGGGGTTGAGGTGATGACTCTGTTCATTGACAGAGGCGTAATTGTGGCTGTGGGCGTTTGAGTCGCCATTGGTGTTACGGTTGGTGTCCCTGTTTGCGTGGGAGGCGCGGGCTGTGTGAATACTGTCCCACAAGCGGAGAGTATCAGGCTGATTGCAAAGAAAAGGGAGAAAAGTTTTTCATCGTCCACCTCGTTGATGGGATTATACTTCCATCAGACCATAGACAATGGACCATGGTCAATCGTCTATGGTCAATCGTCTCCTCCAAGAGGAACCCATGACCAACATCGAATTCAACTCTCGTCGTTCGCCCGTGTACTCCCGCCGTGGAATTGTTGCCACGTCGCAGCCTCTGGCAACTGCCGCGGGCATTGAAGTCCTTTCCAAGGGTGGCAATGCTGCCGATGCCGCTGTGGCTGCCGCCGCCGCGCTGAACGTCACCGAGCCAACGTCCACGGGTATTGGCGGGGATATGTTCGCCTTGTATTATGACGCGCAAACTCAGCAGGTGACTGCCCTGAACGGATCGGGGCGCGCTCCGTCCGCGCTGACGCTTGATCGGCTAAAGCGTGAGGGACTCCTCGCTGACAGTTTGCCGTTCTATCATCCGCATACGGTGACTGTCCCTGGGGCGTGTGCAGGCTGGTGTGACTTGATTCAGAAGCACGGCTCGCTCTCGTTGACGGAAATCCTCGCGCCTGCGATTCGACTCGCAGATGAAGGTTTTCCCGTCGCGCCGATCACGGCGCACTTTTGGGCACGTGGCGCGGACAGACAGTTGAAGTCTGCGTTGAATGGGCATGAGTTGACCATTGACGGGCGTGCGCCGAAGGCGGGTGAAATCTTTCAAAACAAAGGTCTGGCACGCACATTCAAACTCGTCGCGGAGCGGGGCGTTCTCGGCTTTTACCAAGGCTCGATTGCTGAGTCAATTGTCGCCGTGATTAAAGAGGCTGGCGGATGCTTATCCGCTGAAGACCTCGCGTTGCATGTGTCCACGTGGGAGAGTCCGATATCCGTTGATTATCGCGGATTACGTGTGTATGAATGTCCGCCGAATGGACAGGGCATCACGGCGCTGATCGCGTTGAACATCCTCGAAGGTTTTGACTTGGCTTCGATGGATTTGCTCTCGACCGAAAAAATGCACCTGATGATCGAAGCCATGCGCCTCGCGTTTGCCGATGCGAAATGGTATGTGAGCGACCCCGTGTTCTCGAAGATACCGATGCAGGAATTGCTCTCGAAAGAATACGCGAGCGAACGCCGCAAGTTGATCGACCTGAAACGCGCCACAGTTGACCCGCGTCGCGGCTCGCCGGTGACGTCGTCAGGCACGGTCTATTTGAGCGTGGTGGATGGGATGGGCAATGCGTGTTCGTTCATCAATAGCAATTACATGGGTTTTGGCACGGGCATTGTGCCGAAGGGCTGGGGCTTCACTCTGCAAAATCGCGGACATAATTTCAGCCTTGACCCAAATCATCCGAATGTACTTGCACCCGGCAAACGCCCGTATCACACTATCATTCCGGCAATGGTGACTCGTGTATCGGATAATTCTTTATATGCTTCGTATGGCGTGATGGGCGGTTTCATGCAGCCACAGGGACACGTGCAAGTTTTATCTGCGTTGAAGGATGGCGGGCTTGACCCACAGTCTGCGTTGGATCTGCCGCGCTTCTGCTTGGATGCAGATTCCAATGGCGGCAGAGTCGATATCGAAGAAGGTATGCCGACTGCCACGGTGAACGCTCTGCGCGAAATGGGTCACCCGTTGAATGAGGTCAGCGGATACGAGCGGGCGGTCTTCGGCAGGGGGCAGGTGATTCTGCGTGATGAGTCCGGTGTGCTGTGCGGGGGCAGTGATCCAAGAGCGGATGGGTATGCGGGGTCGTTGTAAGGTAGTGATCAGTAACCAGTAACCAGTGAACAGTCTCAAAACTGATAACTGTTCACTGGTTACTTTTTTCTACGACTCTAATTCACCAAACCAACCTTTGCGTTCCATCCACTTGACCAGTTCAAGCACAGGCGAGATGGTCAGCGAAAGTGCGCCAATGATGAGCCAGTCCACAAGCGGCAGGCTGAAGGTGTTGAACGGCTCATGCAAGGCAGGGACGTACACGATCAATAGCAAGAGCAAGGCTTCCCAGAAGACGGCGGTGTTGAGCCACTTGTTCTCAAACGGACGGTTCAGCACCGAATGACGATCCGAGCGGAAGTTGTAGGCTTTGAAGAATTGCACCAACACGAGCGAGACAAAGGTCATCGTCATCGCTTCTTCGATACTGCGACCTGAGTTCATCGCCCAAATGAACAGACCAAGATTGATAACCGTAGACCAGATACCGCCCGCCAGCATCAATGCGATGACGGGGCGGGTGAAGATGCCTGTCTTCTGGTTACGCGGCTTGCGTTTCATTAAATCTTTTTCGGCAGGGTCAACGGAGAGTGCCAGTGCGGGTAGACCGTCTGTGGCGAGATTGACGTAAAGAATTTGCACAGCGGTCAATGGGAGTGGCAAGCCGAGTAACGCCGAACCAGCCATGAGACCGATCTCACCGATATTTGAAGATAGCAGATACATCAAATATTTTTTGATATTGCCAAACACACCGCGACCTTCTTCCACAGCCGCAACGATGGATGCGAAGTTGTCATCGGTCAGGGTCATGGCGGCGGCTTCTTTGGTGACGTCGGTACCGGTGATGCCCATCGCAATGCCGATGTCCGCTTTCTTCAGGGCGGGCGCGTCGTTCACGCCGTCACCGGTCATGGCGACGATGTGTTCGTTGGCTTGTAATGCCGTCACCACGCGCAACTTGTGAGCAGGGGAGACGCGCGCATAGACATCAATGGTTTCGACTTCGCGTTTGAAATCTTCATCGGAGATGTCATCGAGTTCTGCGCCAGTCACTACACGTCCGTTCTTGAGCAAGCCGAGTTCACGCGCCACGGCTTGAGCGGTGAGCGGATGGTCGCCGGTGATCATCACAGCGCGAATACCTGCGCTTTCACAGACGGCAATCGCTTCTTTCGCTTCGGGACGCGGCGGGTCGATCATGCCAGCCAGCCCGAGGAAGGTCATGCCGGTTTGAGCAGATTCAAGTACGGCGTCTGGTTTAGAGGCGATGGCGAGCACACGCAGAGCCTGGCTGGCAAAGTCGCGAGCCGTGTCCACGACTTGCTTGCGAGTCGCATCATCTAATTTTTTCACGCCGCTTGTAGTCAGGATCGAATCGCAGTTGTCCAAAATAATTTCAGGCGCGCCTTTGGTGTATGCCACTGTCCCTTTTTCAACTTTATGGAGAGTGGTCATGCGCTTGGTTTCGGACGTGAATGGAATTTCCTGCAAGCGCGGATAAGCGTCGTCCAACGCATCTTTTTTAAGCCCAGCCTTGGCAGCTGCTACGACGAGTGCGCCTTCGGTGGGATCACCTTTGATATCCCAATCATTCTTCTCGTTGCTCGCTTCATCTTTGACGATAGTTGCATCAGAGGCGAGCGTGGCAGCGGTGAGCATTTGCTTTAATTCAGCAGATGCTTCAACCGTCTTGCCATCGCTTGAAAACTGACCGACTGGTTCATAACCCGAGCCGCTGAGGTCGAAGACCTGACCCGCCACAAAAAGTTTGCGCACGGTCATCTCATCTTTAGTGAGTGTGCCGGTTTTATCGGAACAAATCACAGATGTGCTGCCAAGAGTTTCCACTGCTGGTAAACGGCGGATGAGCGCATTGCGTTTGACCATTTTCTGCACGCCGATGGCGAGAGAGATAGTGACAACTGCAGGCAAGGCTTCTGGCACAACGGCAACGGCAAGGGCAATGCCGAAGATGAGCATTTCGATGAAGGGTTGTCCGCGTAAAAGTCCAAGCGCCACGATGATGGCAACCACAACGAATGCCGCGCGTGCCAGCACCGAACCAACCTTATCAAGATTTTGCTGTAAAGGAGTCTTGCTGCTTTCCACGGTCTGTAGCAATTGCGCGATCTTGCCAAACTCGGTTTGCATCCCCGTGGCAACGATCAAGGCGCGTCCGCGCCCGTAGGTGGCGGCGGTTCCAGCGTAGACCATGTTCTTGCGGTCGCCTACAGGCATCTCTTGAGTCGGAAGCGCGTCTGTGTGCTTTTCTACGGGAACAGATTCACCTGTCAGCGCGGCTTCCTCAATTTGTAAATTTATAGATTCGATCAAGCGCCCATCGGCAGGGATGCGGTCACCGGTGTGCAAGATGACGACATCACCCGGCATCACTTCACGCGCGGGCACTTTTACTTCGATGCCGTCGCGCAGGACGGTGGCTGTGGGCGCTGCCATTTTGCGCAAGGCTTCGATGGCGCGCTCAGCGCGATACTCTTGCACAAAGCCGAGCCCCACTGCAAACAATACGATTACGGCAATGACGATGGACTCAGTGGCATGACCCAGAAAAAATGAAATGCCCGTCGCGCCAAGCAGGATGAGGATAAGCACATTCTTGAATTGCTCGAAGAGGATTTCCCACGGCGAGACACGATGCGCGGCTTGGATCTCATTGGGTCCGTATTGTGTCAGACGCGCATCCGCCTCACTCGCGCTGATGCCGGTCTGCCCGCTATTGAGCTGGGCGAACGCCTGATCGGTGCTTTTGGTATGCCAGAAATTATTTTGTTCCATAACTAAAGTAAGGCTCCTTGTTATTTGGATTTATCTTTAAGCGTCGGCATCGCCGATTTGAAAACATATTCATTGAAAAGATAGATGGGTCCCGCCAACAAAAGCAAGGCAAACACAGCAAGAATATCGAGCCCGAGGAGAATGATCTCCTCGAACCAGATAAAGATGGATGTGCCGCCTGCGCCAGTAGCGAGGACGGGCTTCCAATATTTCCGCAGGGCGGTTGTTGCATTTGTAGACATGGGAACACTCCTTTCTGTTTGAGCGAGCAAATCAGATATGGGGGGCAGTGGAAAATTAAAAGACCACCGCCACAAAGGCGATGGTCTTGCACTTTACATCCTAACAGCCGGTGGCGCATTGCACCACGTCTTGACGACTGCCAGACCCGAACCGCGTTCGGGGGCTACTCCCCATCGGAGTAATTCGAGTGTACAGTGGAACGGTGGATGTGTCAATTGCATTTTCGAAAGCCTGATTAAATATATCCTTCTGCTTTCAATATTCCTTCAAATGCTTGCGCGGCATCTTGAACGGCTTTTTCTTTCCAATCTGTTGCCGAGGGGTTGAATAGTTCTTCAAATCCGCGTTTGGCGTGAGCGCGGACTTTCTCATTGCTGGCTCCATGCCAGAAGGCGCGGTTCTCGTGGATCATCACGCGCGGACTTTGGAACAAGCCGTATAGAGTGTCACCCAATGTACCGAATTCAAAAGATGTCGCGTAAAGTTTTTTTGTGGGATAGTCACGTTGCTGTAAGCTGTAGATGTAATCGATCATGTCGCCGCGGATGGCGTAGAACTCGTCCGCAGTGGCGGCAACCACGAGCGGATAGTTGAAGCGCTTCTCAAAATAATCACTTGTGCCTTTATCCAACGCGGAGTTGACCAAACTCATCTGGTAGCGCGGACCGTAGCCGGTGTGCATGTCGAGTTGCAAGACTTGGTCGTAGTCGCGCAATGCCATCTTGTACAAGTCCATGAGGGTGCGAGTCTCTTCGGGCATCTCTGCCCCGCCGTAGTACAAGCCTTGCGGGTTGCGGTATTGTCCTAAAAGCAGAGCATCGCGGAAATTTCGCATTCCGTTTTGCAGGATGTGCCAGCCAAGACCAAAGATATAACCGATGTTGTTGAAGAAGGTATTGGTTAGTTTGCCCTTTGGGTTCAGGAAAGCGTCGAGCTTGTCGTAGGCGGGATTAAACGCCGGGTCGAATTGCGGGTCAAGCATGAAGGTGCGATTTAGGTCGATGTTGTTTCGGTTGCCGCGCCGATGATTTTTCATGCCCCACGGGTTGATGGCATGGACGAGCAGAATGCCGGTTGTGCGCGGGTCAAGCTTAGACATGTATTCTTCGACGAATTTGTGCAGCATCGCCGCGCCGACATAACATTCCACGCCGTGTTCGCCGGTGGTGAAGACGAGAATTTTTTCATTCTTCTCGGTGGCGGGGGAGTAGATCCAGTCAATGGTCAGGTTGTTGTCGTAGGATAAGGCGTGTTGATGCAGGGCTGTCTTGTTCCACATTTTTTGGATGGTGGGCAAATATCCGCGAAAACGCTTGCGGGAAGATTCGTAGGTGGCGGGGAAGAGGGAGAATATGTTTTTCATGATGTCTTTTATTAACCGCTAAGAACGCGAAGAGCGCTAAGAAAACCCTTTAAATCCTTCGCGTTCTTAGCGAGCTTAGCGGTTCGTTTTTTTACTTTTGATAGGGTTTCAACTTATATTCCGTGTAAACCGTCTCGCAGGGTTGTCCGCGCCCGATCCAAGCGGTGAGTGTTTCTACTTGGACGATGATGCTGAAGACGGTTACGCTGTTGAAGCCGTGTTTGCAAATGGAGGTGGGGTAGCCGCCGTGGTCGGCGAGCAGTTTTTTGAACAGTTCGGGAGATAATTTGCCGTAGTTCTCTTTGAGCAGGTACTCGGCTCGGTTGTGGCGAATGATCGAGTTGGCGATACTGCTCCGGTCCAGTTCGAAGCGTCGCATTGCCGGATGGGTGTAGTGATTCGCGTGCGCCATATAATCCTTTTCGATGTAAATGGCTTCGATATCCGTGGCGCTGCCTTCCAT
>JBDKJK010000160.1:0-8296 GCA_039796675.1 Chloroflexota bacterium | reverse complement strand
ATGATTTTAAGCACTTCAATGACCTATACGGGCACAAGGCTGGCGACAAGGTGCTGGAGTTGGTTGCAGAATCTTGTTCATCTTCCCTGCGCTCTGACGACATCTTTGGCAGGTTGGGCGGGGAAGAGTTTGCAGTGGTCTTGCCAAATACGCGTCTTGTTGATGCGTACGAGGTGGCATCTCGGCTTCGGCTTGCAGTGCAAAGTATTCATCTTGCCGATATCACACCAAAAGCTGTGACAGCCAGCGTCGGCGTTGCCGATTACACGTCTTCCTGTAAATCGTTCGATATTCTCCTTGAACGTGCAGACAAGGCGATGTATTCCGCCAAAAACGCAGGTCGAAATCAAACCATTATTTGGTCTGGCTGAAAACTTGATGCTTTCTTGACTTCTTCTCTACTCTCCTTAACCCCAATTTGACACACAACTGAATACACTGCTTCCATTGGAGGCACGCATGAACGACCTTTTATTTCTTGGCTTAACCGTTCTGTTCTTTTTGCTTTCTCTTGGGCTGCTGAATGCGCTCGATGGACTGCGGGAGGACAAGTCATGAATCCGCTTTATTTAATTGCGGGTGTTGTAGCGTTAGGGCTGATGCTCTATCTCGTTTTGGCTTTGGTGAAACCGGAATGGTTCGGATGAACACCTGGCTTCAATTGATTATTTACTTTGCGGTCTTGCTGATTTTGGTCAAGCCGCTTGGCGCGTACATGGCGAAAGTTTATCAAGGCGAGCGCGTCTTTCTGGACCCGATACTGGGTCCCGTTGAGAGATTCCTCTATCGCCTCTCAGGCATTGACTCGCGCTCCGAGATGACGTGGAAAACGTACGCCATCGCCATGCTGGTCTTCAACATCTTTGGTTTGATCGCCGTCTATCTGCTTCAACGCCTGCAAGGGATTCTGCCCCTCAACCCACAGGGACTAGGTGCAGTCACCCCTGACTCGTCTTGGAACACGGCAGTTAGTTTTGCCAGTAATACCAACTGGCAAGGCTACGGCGGCGAGACGACCATGAGTTATCTCACTCAAATTCTCGGCATGACCGTACAAAACTTTCTTTCTGCGGCGACGGGCGTGGCAGTGATGGTGGCATTGATTCGCGGAATCGTGAGACATACCACCAAAGAGATCGGTAATTTTTGGGTGGACATGACTCGCTCCACACTCTACATCCTGATTCCGCTTTCGCTTGTGCTTGCTTTGGCTCTAGTCTCTCAAGGCGTGGTGCAAACCTTCAGCGAATACAAAACCGCGACTTCCCTTCAATCAGGTGAGTCTCAACTCATCGCAGTGGGACCTGCCGCGTCGCAGGTCGCCATCAAGCAACTCGGCACCAACGGCGGCGGATTCTTCAACGTCAACTCCGCGCACCCACTGGAAAACCCGACTCCGTTCTCGAACTTTCTGGAGATGTTGTCCATCCTGCTGATTCCCGCTGCGCTTTGTTACACCTACGGCAAGATGGTGGGAGATACCCGTCAGGGCTGGGCGTTGCTGGCAGTGATGACAATTGTGCTGGTTGCTTTGCTTGGTGTGGCAATCTGGTCGGAGCAAAGCGGAAACCCGATGTTCACTGCAATGGGCATTGACCAAACACAGACAGACAACAACCCTGGCGGCAACATGGAAGGCAAGGAAGTCCGCTTTGGGATCGTAAACTCCGCGCTGTGGGCGACTGTCACCACTGCCGCGTCGAACGGATCGGTCAACTCCATGCATGATTCGTTCATGCCCTTGGGCGGACTCGTCCCGATGTGGCTCATGCAACTCGGTGAAATCATCTACGGCGGCGTCGGCTCAGGCTTGTACGGCATGTTGGCGTTCGTCATCATTGCGGTTTTTGTCTCTGGCTTAATGGTGGGACGCACGCCCGAATATCTCGGCAAGAAGATCGAAGCCTACGAGATGAAGATGGCATCCATCATCATTCTCATTCCAGTGATGGTGGTGCTACTCGGAACTGCTACAGCCCTGATGACCGAAGCGGGGCGGGCGACGATCTTCAACCCGTCCGCGCACGGGTTCAGTGAAGTGTTGTATGCGTTCTCGTCCGCTGGGAATAACAACGGCTCGGCATTTGCAGGATTAGGCGCGAACACTCCTTTCTATAATATTGCGCTCGGTATTGCCATGTTCATTGCACGTTATTGGCTGGCGATTCCCGTTCTGGCGATTGCTGGTTCGCTGGCAAGCAAGAAGAAAGTCCCAGCCAGTGCAGGGACATTACCCACGCATACCCCGCTGTTCATTGCATGGGTCATCGGCGTCATCATCATCGTCGGCGCGTTGAGTTTTCTCCCCGCCCTGGCACTCGGACCGATTGTGGAACACTTGATGATATTCAATTAGGTTTTTACGAATTACGCATCACGTATTACGAAATGCGTAATTCGTAAAGATCAAAGACTTGAGAATCTTATGACAACAAAAAACAAAACCCAAGCCCGCCGCGAAATGTATCAACGCGCTGTGCTGGACTCCTTTATCAAACTCAACCCGCGCTGGATGGTGCGTAACCCTGTCATGTTCGTCGTGGAAGTGGGCAGCGTGCTCACCACCCTGTTGTGGATTCAATCTCTCCTCGGCAAAGGCGAAGCGCCTGCGGGTTTCATCGGCGCGATTGCGCTTTGGCTGTGGTTCACTGTCTTATTTGCGAACTTCTCTGAAGCAGTTGCTGAAGGACGCGGAAAAGCGCAAGCGGAATCACTGCGTAAGGCAAGGCAGGATACGCCCGCGAAGAAAGTCAGTTCAAAAGTTGAAAAGTTTGAAAGTTCGAATATTGAACATGCGATTGTTTCATCAACTGCTCTGAGAAAAGATGACTTGTATCTCGTGGTATCTGGCGACATTCTCCCTGCCGATGGCGAGATCGTAGTTGGAATCGCTTCGGTGGACGAATCCGCTGTCACGGGCGAATCAGCCCCCGTTGTGCGTGAGGCGGGCGGTGACCGTTCCGCTGTCACGGGCGGCACGCGGCTGCTATCCGACTGGCTCATTATCCGCGTCAGCGCCGACCCTGGGCAGGGATTTCTCGACCGCATGATCAGCATGGTCGAAGGCGCGAAGCGTCAGAAAACGCCGAACGAAATTGCGCTCAACATTTTGCTGGCGGGCTTCACGATTATTTTTCTTATTGTCGTCACAACCTTGCTGCCGTATTCGATCTACAGCGTCGAAGCCAGCGGCAGCGGCACGCCAATCACCATCACCGTGCTCATCGCGCTGCTTGTGTGCCTCATCCCCACCACCATCGGCGGGCTGCTTTCCGCCATCGGCATCGCAGGCATGGACAGAATGATTCAGCGCAACGTCATCGCCATGTCGGGTCGCGCCGTGGAAGCGGCGGGCGATGTGGATGTGCTGCTGCTCGACAAAACGGGAACCATCACGCTCGGCAATCGTCAGGCGGTCGAGTTCATCCCTGTCAACGGCGCGAATGCCAATGACCTTGCAGAAGCCGCGCAACTTGCATCCCTTGCCGATGAGACTCCTGAAGGTCGTTCCATTGTTGTGCTTGCCAAAGAAAAATTCGGTCTGCGTGGTCACACCGTGGACGGTATGCACTTCATCCCGTTCACCGCGCAAACGCGGATGAGTGGTGTGAACTTCAACGGGACTCAAATCCGCAAGGGAGCGCCTGACACGATGATGGGCTTGATTCAATCAAATGGAAACGGCGTCGCCTCAGACCTCAAGCCGACAGTTGATTCCATTGCCCGAGCAGGAGGCACGCCTTTAGTGGTGACTCGCGACAACAAGGCGCTGGGCGTCATCCACTTGAAAGACATCGTCAAAGGCGGCATGAAGGAACGCTTCGCGCAACTGCGCAAGATGGGCATCAAGACCGTGATGATCACAGGTGACAATCCGCTCACCGCCGCCGCCATCGCCGCTGAAGCAGGCGTGGATGATTTTCTGGCGCAAGCCACGCCCGAAGCCAAACTCAAACTCATCCGCGAATATCAAACGGGCGGACGTTTGGTCGCCATGACAGGCGACGGCACCAACGACGCGCCTGCCCTCGCTCAAGCCGACGTTGCCGTGGCGATGAACACAGGTACGCAACCCGCGCGCGAAGCCGCCAACATGGTGGACTTGGACAGCAACCCGACCAAGTTAATCGAGATCGTGGAAATTGGCAAACAACTGCTGATGACTCGCGGCGCATTGACAACGTTTAGTCTTGCGAATGATGTCAGCAAATATTTTGCCATCATCCCTGCCGCATTCGCCAGCACATATCCGCAGTTGAATGCGCTCAACATCATGCGTCTTGCCACACCCGAAAGCGCCATTATGTCGGCGGTGATATTCAATGCGCTCATCATCATTGCGCTGATTCCGCTTGCCTTGCGCGGCGTGCCATATCGCGCAGTTGGGGCAGCGCAGTTGTTACGCGATAACTTGCTCATTTACGGTCTCGGCGGTCTGCTCGTGCCGTTCATCGGCATCAAGGTCATTGATATGTTGCTGGTGGCGTTTGGTCTCGTCTAATTCCGTCATTGCGAGGGCGGTGCTTTTCTGCCCGAAGCAATCCTATGATTAAGTCATGAGATTGCTTCGTCGCGAAGAAAAAGAGTGCTCCTCGCAATGACATGAATGGAGTACAAAAATGAAAACAAAACTTTCCCTTTCTAAGATCGCTGGCATTCTTTCTACAGCTGGGCTCGCGGCTGCCAGTGTTGCGCCAAATGCGTTCAATATCCCCGTCCCTTTTCGACCGTGGCTTTTCATATTCACCATCGCGTGGACCTTGCTTGTCGTCTCTGGAGTCTTTTCATGAAACAACAACTTCGCCCAGCCATCACGTTGCTGGCATTGCTTACTATTATCACTGGTGTGATCTATCCCCTCACCGTGACAGGACTCGCCCAAGTCCTTTTCCCGCACCAAGCAAATGGCAGTCTTATCGTTATAGATGGAATGACCTATGGTTCGGAACTCATTGGTCAGCAATTCGATGACCCTAAGTATTTCTGGGGTCGCCCCTCTGCGGCTGGGTACAACGCCGCTGCTTCTTCAGGCTCCAACTTGGGATCGATGAATCCATCGCTCGAAGAAGTGGTGCAGGCTCGAATGGACGCGCTCCACGCGGCTGACCCGAACAACCCACTTCCGATTCCTGTGGATCTGGCCACCGCCTCTGCCAGCGGACTCGACCCGCATATCAGCGTGGCATCGGCGTTGTATCAGGTTTCTCGTGTTGCATCCGCTCGCGGGTGGAGTGAAGCGGAAGTCACATCCCTGGTTGAGAAATTCACCGAAGGACGTCAGTTCGGAATCTTCGGCGAGCCGCGAGTCAATGTCTTGTTATTAAATCTCGCGCTGGATGGAATACAATAGATTCGATGGATAAACGCCCCGACCCTGATGAACTGCTGAAAAATATCCAAGCCGAAGAAACGCGGCGCGGACGACTAAAGATTTTTCTCGGCTATGTGGCGGGCGTGGGCAAGACCTACGCCATGCTTGAAGCCGCGCATCAACGCAAGATACAAGGCGTGGATGTGGCGGTGGGCTACATCGAAACGCACAAACGCGCCGAGACCGAAGAATTGGTGGAAGGGCTGGAAGTTCTTCCGCGCAAAAAGGTGGAATACCATAACGTGTCTATGCCCGAAATGGATGTGGATGGTGTGATTGCACGCCGTCCACAAATAGTTTTGGTGGATGAATTCGCGCATACGAACGCACCAGGCTCGCGTCATGCAAAGCGTTATCAGGATGTGCAGGAAATTCTCGCGTCGGGCATTGACGTGTACACCACGCTCAACATTCAGCACCTTGAGAGTTTGAATGACATTGTGGCACAGGTGACGGGAGTCATTGTCCGCGAGACGATTCCAGATCGAGTTATTGATGAGGCGTCAGAGATCGAAGTGATCGACCTGCCGCCCGATGAGTTATTGGTGCGCTTACAAGAGGGAAAAGTGTACGTGCCTGATCAGGCGGCGCGCGCGATTCAGAAATTTTTCCGCAAGGGGAATCTGACCGCGCTACGTGAGATGTCTTTGCGCCGAGCCGCCGAGCGTGTGGATGACCAAATGCGGGCATACATGCAGACCCGCGCTATTCAAGGCATTTGGGCGGCAGGCGAAAGACTTCTAGTTTGCATCAGCCCCAGCCCGTTGAGCGAGAGACTCGTCCGCACCACGCGGCGATTAGCAGATGAACTCAACGCCGAGTGGATTGCGATCTATGTGGAAACACCGCAATTCGCTTCGATGTCATTGGATAAGCGTGACCGTGTGGCGGGCATCCTGCAATTGGCAGAAGACCTGGGTGCAAGGTCTTATACGCTTTCTACCAGCAGTTCAATGCACGCAGTTTCAACGACCATCATTGATTTTGCGCACAAGAACAACATCACCAAGATTGTGGCGGGCAAGCCGCTGCGTCCCCGCTGGCAGGAGATTCTGCGTGGTTCACTGGTGGATAAGTTGATTCATCAAAGCGGGGATATTGATGTGTACGTTGTCACCAGTGCAGACAAACCTTCCGTACCTGCGGAAGAAAATCCGCTGCGTTTGCACAGCCCCGTCAGCCGTTATCTGTGGAGTCTGTTTTTGGTAGGCGTAGCAACAGGTGTGGGAATGTTAATTGGTGGGCGCATCGAAGCCACGAATCTTGTTATGGTGTATTTATTGGCAGTAGTGATTGCAGCAGTTTACCTTGGGCGTGGTCCCGCCATCTTCGCATCCTTTTTAGGCGTTCTTACTTTTGACTTTCTTTTTGTGCATCCCTTTTATACGTTCGTCGTATCAGATACGGAATACATCATCACTTTCATTGGGTTGTTTTTGGTGGGCGTGGTTATAAGCCAGTTGACGGCTCAGGCGAGCGAACAAGCAGAAGCGGCGCGTCAGCGTGAGGCAGAGACGGCGGAGTTGTACGACCTCAGCCGCGATCTTGCGTCAGCTGCCAAGATCGAATCCATTTTGTCTGTCTTGCAAAAACATTTGGAGCAAACCTTCAGCCGAACTGTTGCCATCCTTTTGCCTGAATCGAATCGGCTTGTCACGTATTCGTTGAGCAAGGGCATGAGTTTGAATGAAGAAGAACTTGCCGTTGCTGATTGGGTCTATCGTCACGCTGAACCTGCGGGACGACACACCAACACCTTGCCCGCTGCGCAATTGCGATATCTGCCACTCAAAACATCCAACGGGGTGGTGGGCGTGCTAGGTGTGGGCAAACCAAACACGTCAGACTCAGATCTTTCTCCTGCGCAACGCCGATTGATGGAAGCCTTTGCGAATCAAGGCGCGCAAGCCATTGAACGCGCACAACTCGAAGAGCAGAACCGCCAGATCGTGTTGTTACAATCGGCGGAGAAATTACAGAACACATTACTCAATTCGATCTCACACGACTTGCGCACGCCGCTGGTTGCGATCACGGGCGCGCTTTCGGCGCTCGATGAAAAAGATATGGAGATCGACGAAGCCACGCACAGCACATTGATCGAAAATGCGCGCGGTGAGGCAGATCGTTTGAATCGCCTCGTTGGAAATTTGCTCAACATGACGCGCATCGAAAGCGGCACAATCAAACTCCGGCTTGAGCCCGGTGATGTGCAAGACTTGATCGGCACGGCGCTTGAGCAACTCGGGGCACGCGCCGAGAAGAATCCTGTTCAGGTGAATATACCTACGAACTTCCCGCTCGTGCTCATGGACTTCACTCTGATGGTGCAGGTCGTCGTCAATCTTTTGGAAAATGCCATCAAGTATTCGCCGCTGGAATCATTGATCGAAGTGACCGCTTCTTTGGATAACTCAAACGCCCGCCTCCAAATTCTGGACCGCGGGGTTGGGATTCCGGCCGAGGACCTTTCCCGCGTCTTCGACAAGTTCTACCGAGTCCAACGCCCTGAGAGTGTCAGCGGCACGGGGCTGGGACTCTCCATCAGCAAAGGCATTGTCGAAGCGCATGGCGGCGAAGTCCGTGCGAAGAACCGTGAAGAGGGCGGCACAATTCTCGAAGTTGAATTACCATTGAACGTATGACGACACCTACCAATCAACGCGTGCTGGTCGTGGATGATGAAGCGCCCATTCGGCGTTATTTACGCGCGGCATTGAGTGCGCAGGGCTTCAATGTATACGAGTCTGCTTTTGGGGAAGAAGCATTGCAAGCCGTGCTCAGTCACCGCCCCGACATCATCATCCTTGATTTGGGATTGCCCGACATTGACGGCATCGAAGTGACGCGCCGCCTGCGCGAGTGGAGTCAGACGCCGATCATCATTTTGTCTGTCCGCGAAGCCGAGCAGGATAAGATCGCCGC